>DATLPC010000025.1:0-6506 GCA_035535975.1 Gemmatimonadaceae bacterium
CGGGTTCGCCGATCGTCAGCCGCTCGCGGAGGCGTACCTCCAGCGCGGCAACGTCTCGACGTCGATTCGCGCCACGGCGTATCGACGACTGGATGTCGCGAACGACTGGGGAAATCCTATGGGCTTGGGAGCCGCCATCGCTGCCGCTCTGTTTGGCCGCGACGACGGCGTCTACTATCGCACCGGCGGCGGCGAGCTCACCGGCATCCGTCGCAGTCCGAACGATCGGCTCGTCATGTCCTGGCGCGTGTTCGGCGAGCAGCAGATGGCGGCCCATGTCGCGACACAGCGTTCGCTCGCCAACGTCGCCAACGCGGCGCCGTTCGATTCGAACATCGTGGCGAATGAAGGATGGTTCTACGGTGCGTCAGGAGGCGTTGCGTACGCGTGGGGCCTCGATCCGCGCGGATTCGTGATCACGGGCAATACGCGCCTCGAGGCGGCGCGCTGGCGCGAGAGCTACGCGCGTGGAATGACCGAGCTCACGGTCGCGCACGGCTTCGGCGCTACCGGACAGCTGAAACTCACTGGTGCCTCCGGCTACTCGGCCGGCAATTTGGCGGTGCAGCGTTACTGGTATCTCGGCGGGCCGTACACCGTTCACGCCTACCGCGTCGGGACCGTCGCGGGCAACGCGTTCTGGATGGGCCGCGCGCAGATCGCCTCGGGACATCCGGCGTTCCGCCCCGTGTTGTTCGGCGATGTCGGCTGGGCCGGTCAACGAAATCAGTTCACGACGGCCGATCCCATTTCGTCGGTCGGCGCCGGATTCGCCGCGCTCGACGGATTCGTTCGCTTCGATGTCTCACGCGCTCTGTCGCAGGGCCGTCAGTGGCGGCTCGATCTCTACTTCGAGATTCGATAGTCCCGCTGTGGCCCTCGTCACGGCAGACCTGCGCCAATCGTCTGCCTCTTAGAGATCCAACACCACAACGCTTTGAGACTCATTTACGCCGGCATCGCCTGGTCCCTCGGTGTCGCAGCATGCGCCTATCCGAACCCGCGTAGCACTCGAGTGGCGTCGTGGGAGTCGCGGTTTACGCCTGATGTGCGGTGCCAGATTCGTGTGACGCCCGGCGTCTCTTCCGCCGGCACGCACACCGGCTCGGTCACCGTGCGGGTTCATGCCTTCGACGCGAACGAGCCACTGGTTTACACACTAGTGTCGATTGCGCCGCTCGACTCTTCGTTGGGGCGTCCACGGCGAGTCACAAGCAAGGATTCCCTCCGCTTCCGGTCGTTCGACGGTCTCGAGCCGGGCCGATACGAGTTGATATCCGGGGCTATCTCGTTTTCAGCTCGCCACGACACAATCGAGATTCGTCCGGGGATGAGCGATACGCTTGACGTTGGCCTGGAGTTGTTCCTCGATGGTTATCGGAACGTGCACAATTGTCGGCCTCGAGGTTTTCGGCGGTCATTCGAGTCGGCGTGCGTGACGGACTCCGAACATGTGGAGGATGCCATCGACTACGCCCGAAGCCTGGCGAAGCCGGAGGATCGTCGACTGTTCCACATGCCGGCGGGCGACACCATCCCGCAACCGCGCATCATTCGCGACGAGCGAATCTGCGAGAAAGCCGGCCGACTCTACGGCGGGCCAGAGAGTCCACCGAGGCGCGTGGTGGTGGTCTCTGTCGGCAAGCTGTTTGTGGTTTACGATCCCTTCGAACCGGAAGCGGCGGGCGAGTTTAATATTTGGATGGTGTTCGACGAGCACTGGCGGGAGGTCGTACGCCTCGCCAGCTGAACAATGCGCGTGACGTCGCTCTTGTTTAGAGGCGGGGACAAACATCACTCGATGATCCGATATTTCCTCATTGCGGCCGCGCTTTGCACGGCCATTGCTGCCCCTACGCAGGGTCAGATGCGCATCTCGGTCGGCGCGGGTCTGGGCGTTGCGGGCTCGACCGAGTCATCGCTGTCCGAGGGAAAGGGCGGAACGATCCTCATGGGGCAGGTCGTTCGGAGCGTTCTGCCTTTCGCCGGCATCGGCGCCGAAGTCAATCGCTGGCACACCGGTTCGTTGAACACGACGTTCGTGACCGGAATCGTCCAGATCGCGGTGCCGCTCACCGGCCTGCGGCTGAAGGTGGGCGCGGGATACGGTACGGGAGACCCCGATGGACTGGGGAAGGTGAGCGGCACGACGCTGCATCTCGGCGGATCGTATGACTTCACCATTCCCGCCGCGCCCATTGCCGTGACCGTCTTCGGCAACGCGTTGCTGTCACACGCGGCGTCGCGAAGCATGCAGATGGTTGGCGGGGGCCTCGCGCTGACGCTGCGCTAAGGGCTGACAGGGATCATCGGCCGAATAGTTGAATCAAATTTCCTTCCGGGTCGCGAATAATCGCGTTCGCGCGTTGGCCCCGGCGTGCCGGATATGGGCCGTACGCGATCGCAACGTTCGCCGCGCGAAATGACGCTATCGTCTTGTCGAAGTCGTCGACGGCGATACCGGCCTTCATGATTCCATGAATCAACACCGCGTCGCTCGCCGACGGGGCGATCACGCGACGCGGTTTGGCACTCTCGTGTTGAATCAGCTCGACGATCAATCCGTCACCCTCGGGCACGATCGCCTTGGCGCCGCCGGACTCGGGTGGATCGAGCGTCACGTCCAGTCGCAGTTGCCAACTCCAATTCCCTAACGTCATCATGACGAGCCATGTCACACACCTCGTCAGCTGTCTTCGCGATCACGGTCTTCGCGGCGCCGATCGTCGCCCTCGGCGTCGTATTGGCCAGAACCGGCGGTGCGCCGCGGCGTACCGTCGCTCGGGCCGGAAGTGTCGCGTCGACGGCTGTCACCGTGCTCATCGCGCTCACCCTCCTCACCGATCTACCGCCGGATTCGAGCCTACGCGCTATCGCGATCATCATCGCGCTCTCCTTCGTGCCAGCCATGCCTTGGCTGCTCTTACGCGACGAGAAACCAACCGAGACGCCGCTAGTGCTCTCGATGCTGATTTCAGGCGCGCTCGCCGCGGTCTTCGCGCTGCTCGGATTGCTGTCTACCTTCGGCGCGAGCGTCGCCGAGTCGACGAGCATTGGCGCGGGACCGGGTGGCCTCTTCGTCCTCCTGCCCGCCGGAGCTTATGTCGCGCTCGAGCTCAAAGTCTTCCTGGCCGTTCGCGAGATGATGAAGGACTCGGCTATGGAACGCGCGACACAGGCTGCCGCCGCGCGGGCGCGCCAACCGGTGGTCGCCTCGCCGAAGGACGCCAAGCTCCGGGTTCGCTTCGAGGGCTGCGAGGAGATTCGCATGGGATCGCCCTATCATGCGTGCACACTCCGGCTCGACGGAGAGTGGACGCCGGCGCTGCCGGCGGACGGTTGGATCCGGATCAGCGCGTTCAGCCCCGATCGTCGTTTCACCGGTCTCGCGCACTGGGACTCGCGCGACAACGCGCCGGGCTTTCGCATCTTCACAATCGATTGCGTCGAGCGAAACTACGAGCTCTCGGACCGGATCGACGGCTACTGCCAGTCACTCGCATGGAGCGACGACAAGTTCGTGCCGCTCGTTTGGCACGCGCAGCGGTAGCACGAGCGGGCGTTCGCGGGACGTCGTACATTGATCGGTCCGATCACGACGAGTGCCAGATGGTCAACGTGTCGATCGAAGGGGACCGCGTCCGATTTGAGGTCGAAGGCTGGGACAAACTCTGGTCGCTGAGGAGTCAGCTCGAGATCCCGCTGCTGCACGTCGTCTCCGCCCGCGTCGATCCTGAGCCGGCGCGCGGGTGGTGGCACGGGATCAAATTCCCCGGAACGAACCTCCCCGGCGTCATCACCGCGGGGACGTTTTATCAGGTCGAGGGGGCCGTGTTCTTCGACGTCCACGACCCCGAGCGAACCATCGTCATCGAGCTCGAGCACGAACACTACACGCGACTCGTGCTCGAGGTGGAGGATCCCGAGGCTGTCGTCGCGCGCATTCGCGCGGCGGTCGTCGCCCTGCGGACCTGATCGTCGTGACGCGTATCGTCGTCCCCGACGATTTTCCCGCCGCGATCGCCGGCACCTCCGCCGAGCGAGCGTTGCGCGCCCTCGGCGATGTGACGATTTGCGCCGAGCGCGGCGCCGATCAGGAAGCGGAGCTGATTCGTCGCATCCGTGACGCCGACGTCGTGCTCAACATCCGTGGCTACACGAAGTTCAGTGCGGCGGTCATCCGCGAATGCGAGCGGCTTCGCCTTATCTCGATCTGGGGTACCGGTACGGACAATATCGATTTCGCGTCGACCCGCGCGCGCGGCATCACGGTGACCAATACTCCCGGAGTCAACGCGAATGCCGTCGCCGAGCACACCATCGCGCTGATGCTCGCCGTGGCGCGCCGAATTCCATCGATGGACGCCGGCGTCCGCGCCGGCGAGTGGCCACGCGGGCTGCTCGTTCAGCTCGAGGGCAAGACGCTTGGCATCGTCGGACTGGGCGCGATCGGCAGCCGCGTAGCGACACTCGCGTCGGCGTTCGGCATGACGGTGCTCGCATCGACGCTCGGGGCGGACGACGGACGCGCCGCCTCGATCGGGGCGAGACACGTTCCGCTGGAAACACTGCTCGCTGAGTCGGACTTCGTGAGTCTACACTGGCGACTGAGCGACAAGACGACGCGCCATTTCGATCGTGCCCGGTTGTCGCTCATGAAACCGTCGGCCTTTCTCATCAACACCTCGCGCGCGGGTCTCGTCGATCGAGACGCCTTGTTCGAGGCGCTCCGCGAGTCAAGAATCGCCGGCGCCGGCCTCGACGTATTTCACGAAGAGCCCGTCCGCGGCGACGACCCGCTCCTCAAGCTGCCGAACGTCGTCCTCACGCCCCACAACGCCGGCTCGACTCCCGAAGTCATCGATCGGGGGCTCAGGCAGGCGGTCGAGAACATCCGGGCGTTTCTGGCGTCCTGAGAGAACGCCTGTCATCCTGAGCGAAGCGAAGGATCTACCGTCCGCGATCAATCACCAGCTAGCGAGCAGTTTACAGTAGATCCCTCGGTCGCTCCGCTCCCTCAGGATGACAGGCGCCGCGTGGGTTTTTCCCGCCGCGTGCGTCTTCTAAGTACACGCCTCTCTCCGCGATGCCCGACCGGATCACCGAAGCCGAGCTGGAACACATCTACGACGCCACCATCGTTGAGTTGTACGGCTTTATCTCTCGACGATGTGGCGGCCGGCGGGAGCTGGCCGAGGACATCACGCAGGAAGCGTGGTTTCGTGCGCTGCGCCATTGGCGAGCGCACGGGGCCCCGGACAAACCGCTCGGCTGGCTCACCACGGTCGCGCGGAATCTTCTCATCAGCTACTTCCGGCGGCACGAGCCGGTAGCGCTCGATGAAGCTGCGGCGAACGAAGTACTCGCCGTTGTAGACGCGAACGCGGTGAGCGATTCGGCGGAGGTGGCGTCGCTCGTCACCAAGGCGCTGTCGCGAATTCCGCCGTCAGAGGCGCAGCTGTTGGAAACGTTTCACTACGACCGGCTCAAGATGTCGCAGCTCGCCGAGCTGCACGGGATTTCCGAGCGCGCCGTGGAGGGCCGACTCCGCCGAGCGCGCGAGCGGTTGCGGCGAGAGCTCGAGTCGGCATTGAAGGAGATCAGGGGACTCGCATGAACGAACCGAACGACATCCATCAACCTTCGCCGGAGTTTCGCGATTCGCTGAAGCGCGAGTTGCGGCGAGCCTATCGCGCCGAGCGTCAGTTCGGCCCGTCGTCTGGTGGGACGGCGGGCCGGCTCGGCGTGATCATCGGTATCGCGGCGGGAGCGGTCATCGCGCTCACGCTCGGGCTCGTGCTCGGCGCGAACACCGGCTCGGCGTCGGCCGAGGCATTGGCGATGAGCCAGCGCGAGGCGATGGCGACGTCGATCGCAACGACCAGGCAGTTCGCCGACTCACGCCTTGCGATCGCGCGAGCGAATTATGACTCGATCCGGCGCGCTTTCGCCGCCGGACAGACCACGAAAGCGGCATTCGACGCCGCGAGAAAGGAGGTGGACAGCATGGAGGCGAATGTCGCTCGCGTGGAAGTCGACGCGAAAAGCGTAGGCACGCCGCCACGAAGCTCCTGTCTGTCGCTGCTCAGGGCTGCGCCGGTGCGAAATGCGCTGTCCGCTCTCGCTTGCGGCGCTGTCACGGCAACCGGTCAAGCGCCACAGAAACCACAGAACGGCGTTCCGATCTTTAGCGTTTCGACGCCGCTGGCGCGCACCGGGACAACGCTCGGCGCCGTGCTCGGCCTTCGCGAGCTGCCCGGTCAACGCCTGCTGGTAAATGATGCCGGCCGTCGCCAGCTCAAGATCTTCGAGCCGTCTCTCGCGACGGCTGCCGTCGCGCTGGACTCGACGCCGGGAACCTCGAACAGCTACGGCCCGCGGCCGTCGAGAATCGTTTCGTATCTCGGTGATTCGACCTTGATGACAGAGATTGTCGATCGCGAGGCGTTCGTGCTCGACCGGGACGGACATTTCGTTCGGGCGCTCGCAATGCCGCAATGGGAAGA
>DATLPC010000026.1:0-6746 GCA_035535975.1 Gemmatimonadaceae bacterium
CCCGAAAACGAGAACAGCGCAGAGAACATGGAACGGCGACGCCGAGGTCAGGCCAGCGTCGCCGTCGCGTTTGCGTAGCACTCGCTTCCAGTTTTGCGCCGTTCGGCAGCCGCGCCGTTGCCCTTAGCGCCGTCTTACGCCGTTCCAAGATTCGTAATTCCCCTCGCGAACCTCCATTTCCCATCCTCGCCTTTCCTCTCGATCAGCATCGTCCTCTGCTCGATCTCCCGCTTCTCGCCACCTCCCCGCGGTGTAAGCGTCATCCGTTCGATCCCTCGCTCGAACGCCCAATCGCCCGCGACTACCGTCTCGACCGGCTCGAAGCTTTGCACGATGTCGAATCGCTCGACGGCACCGCGCATGGCGGCGGTCGCGGCGGCGGGGCCGATCATCGGCGGACCGCCTTGTGGCCAGACTTCGTAGTCGTCAGTGAGGAGCTCTTGCAGCGCGTCGGGATTTCGCGCCGCGACTGCGTTGGTCCATGCCGCCCGCAACGCTGCTATCGCGCGCAGATCGTCCGATGACATGTTGCCTCTACGCTCTTCGCGGAAGTCCAACCCAGCGCGGGACGGACTTCTTGTAATCGAGATACTGCTGGCCGAAGATTTTCGTCAATCGCGGCTCCTCATAGATCCGAATCGCGATGTGGAACGCCAGGATCATCGCGATGCCGTAGATCGTCGCGTCGCGCGACTGAAACCAGATCGCCTGGCCGAAGATCGCCGTGACCACACCGACATACATCGGATTTCGCGTGAATCGATAGAGTCCGGACGTGACCAACGACCGCGGTGGATCATATGGCGCGGGCGTTCCGCGACCGGCACGCGCGAATTCACGGGCGCAGATGAGAAGTACCGTCCATCCCGCGACGACCATTGCCGCGCCGAGTGCGGCGAGGAGCGCGCTGGCCCGCGGCGCGACGGGCGGCGAGCCTGCCGCATACCACGGGATCCACCCGGCAACCGACGCAGGAACGACTACGATGAACAGCGCTGCTCGGACCCATACCGGGACATGCCGTGAATTCTCCGCCATCGGCGCTCCCTGTCATTGTACAACACGACGACATGCAAAGGGCGGAGGGGTCACCCTCCGCCCTCGTCGGTCGGTCAGCTACTTCGCGCCAAGATTCTTCTTCAGGAATTCCACGGTGCGCGGCCAGGCATCCTTCGTCGCCGCCAGGTTCGCCTGTCGCTCGGCGTCGACGTCAGCCTGCGTCTCACTCTGATTCGCCGTCTGGCGCGGCGCGCGTGGATCATCCTGGGCGCGAAGGAAGCCGTGGATCGCGCCTTCGTAGTTCTTGCCATAGTACCACTTCTTGAGCGCGTTCATCGTCGAGTCGATGCCCGGCATCGCCGCGCCGATTCGCGCGTCCTTCGAGCCACTCAGGAGCATGATCGGTGTCCTGATCTTCTCGAGCGAGTCCTTGAGCGCGCCCGGCGCCGCCTGCGGCGTGCCATAGAAAGCGACGCCGCCAGAGTAGCCGTTCGTACCGCCGTTGATCGTCTGCATCCACGTCGTCGTCCCGCCCCAGCAATAGCCGATCACCGCATAGCGTGGCGCCGCCGACGGCTGCGACATCGCCCACTTCGCCACGGCGGCGATCCCTTGATTGCGATCGGCGATCGTCGCGATCCGCGCGAGCTTGCCGGCCGAATCCGTCGTCAGTGAATCGGCGCTGGGCTTGCCGCGCAGCTTCGACAGAAGGTCCGGTGCGACGGCGATAAACCCTTCGGCCGCCACCTGATCGGCGACGCCGCGGACCCACGTCGATAGTCCGAAGATCTCGTGCACGACGACGACGACCGGCGTCTTCGCGTTCGACGTCTTCGGATACACGACCCACGCGATCAGCGAGTCTTTCGAGCCGGGCTCGTAGGGAACCGTGATCCATTCGCCATGGCGCGGCGACGCCGCGAGGCGAGCGGCCACCGTCCTCGCGCTCGCCGGGAGCGACAGGTCGCCCTGTTGGTTTGACGGAGAAGCCGTCGGCAACGCGACGTCGCCCGGCGACATGTGAGCCATGTGCTCGTCGACGGGCTGTTGACGTTGGCACGCGGCCAGGGACGCGATAGCAATCGAACCAGCAAGAATTCGCAGCTTGGACATGTGAACTCCGGTCGGGTGATCTCACGACCCGTCGCGGCGCGACGGGCAGTGACGGGTAGCGACGGGTAGAGAATAGACAACCGGTAAACTGTTCGGAAGACACCGCCAGGTACGTGCCTACGGAAGGGTGCCGATTCCCTTCACGAACTTGAGGAAAGTGTCCCGCTCGGCTGATACGCGCGCGCTCGGCCCGAAGATCTGGATGAACATCGCCCCGCGCGGGGTCTCGACGATCGCCGCGATCAGCGTTTGACCTGTGCGGACCGAATCCGCCGAGCCCATGCCGACGCCGCGGCGATAGGTGCCCGAGTACTCGGCGACCGTGAGTGGGAATTTGCCGGACGAGTCGCGCGTCACGCGCTCGTAGGCCGGCTTCGCGTCGCCGTTGCTGAACTGTCCGCGCCAGCGGGTAAGGTTCGCGTCCACATTTCCGCCCATCGAGGCGCCGAAGAAGAACACCACGATCTCGGCGGAGTCGGGGCCGGGGACGATGAACTGGGCGAGGCGAGAGGTCGAGGACGGAGTCTTGGAAACCCACGGGGCTGGAACCGCGGCCTTGTAGTCGAGCAGCGTGATCGTGCCGCCGTTGGCGCCTTGGGCGCTGACGTTGCGCGTGGTCAGCGTCATCGCCACCACCGCGGGAGCGAGCACGCGAAGAAGTGTGTTTGTCACAGAGCCGTCGGTTTGCTAGAGGATGTTACGAGCGATGCACGCCATGAAGGTACCCCAACCGCGTCTCAATTTGCTCTTCCCGGCAGCTCTCGCGTTCCTTTGTGGGAGTACGTAGGGAGGAGCGAGACGCCGGCCCTTCTCCTTGACAGCTTAGGAGAGCGCCGGTATCCTCCGCCTAAGCAGGCTAGGAGAGAGACCCCGTGCCCCACTGGCTTCGCCGGCTCGCCGCGCGCTTCGATCCGCGCGGCCGCGATCCGGAAATGGACGAAGAGATGGCGCTCCACATCGAGCTCCACGCCGCGTCGCTCGAGAAGCAGGGGCTCTCGAGCGTCGACGCGCTCCGCCAGGCACGAGTAGACTTCGGCGGCGTACAGCGCTATCGCGAAGAAACCCGCGACACGCACCCGCTCTCCTGGCTGACCGATCTCCTTGGCGACCTCCGCTATGGGGCGCGCGCACTTCGCCGCTCGCCGGGCTTCGCCCTCACCGCCGTCCTCTCACTTGGCCTCGGCGTCGGCGCCAATACTACCGTCTTCGGACTCCTCTACGGCGTCCTCATGCAGCCGCTGCCGATTCCGCGCGCCAACGAGCTCACCGTAGTTGCCATCGTCGGCAAAGAGGACCGCTACTCGTCGATGCTCCGCACGACGTTCAACCAACTGCGCGCCACATCGGGCGCAGCGCGCTTCCAGTCGTATCACGACGACGACAACGCGCTGATCGAGACCGACGGCTTCCGCTCATACGTTCACGCGAGCCTCGTCGATGGCGGCTTTTTTCCGATGCTCGGCGCTCGGCCGCTCATCGGCCGCTATATCACGCCGGCCGACGACTCCGCCGCCGCACCCGTCGCCCTGATCGGTGAGGAATTGTGGAATCGGGCCTTCGCGCGCAGCGCCGACATCCTCGGCCGGCGAGTGATGCTCAAGTCGCACCCGTTCACGATCATCGGCGTCATGCCGCTCGCCTATCGCGGCGTTTTGTTCAACGGCTCGTTCACGGTCGCTGTTCCCGCGAGTACCGCGCCGCTCTTCGACATCGACGAGCGCCGCGATTACGTCACCGCGCTCGCTCGCGTCGACGATCCGCGTCTTCGTGCATCCCTCGCGCCACCGCTCGATTCCCTCTGGCGCCGCTGCTGCGCGTCGCGCGAGAGCGTGAGAGCCGACGAGCATCTGGTGCTCGTCGACGCGAGCCGTGGCGTGCCATTCGGCAAGAACGACTTCCGCGACGACTATCGCCTCGTGCTCTGGTCGCTGATGGGCGCCGTGCTTCTCGTGTTGCTCATCGCCTGCTCCAACGTCGGCAATCTGCTCCTCGCGCGGGGCGCGGCGCGTGAACGCGAGCTGGCGGTCCGATTATCACTCGGCGCGTCGCGCACACGCATCATTCGACAGCTGCTTGCGGAGAGCGCGCTACTCGCCGCGCTCGGCGCTGTCCTCGGCATCGCGCTCGCCGCGTCGGGCACGTCGGTGCTCATCCAGAAGTTGCCAAAGGGTGTTGGAGACGCGGCCGGGCTGGTCGAGTTCCACCCCAAGCCGGCGATCTTGTGGTTCACATTGGCCGTCGGTGTCTTGTCGGTCCTCGCGTTCGGCCTCGGCCCGGCGCTTCGTGCGACGCGTGGCGATCTCATCTCGCCGTTGCGTGAGCGCGCATCGGGCCGCTCCTCGGCGGCGCGCGCCTTGGACCGTCTGCTCGTCGTCGGCCAGGTTGCCGGCACGTTGGTTCTCGTGTGCGGTGCCGCTCTCCTCGTCGCCACCGTGCACAATCTGCGGAGCATCGACCCTGGATTTGCGTCGAACAATCTCGTCGCCGTCAGCGTCGAGACGCGCGGCACACAGTACGAACGTGGCGGAATCGTCCCTATCCATCAGGAAATTCTGGACCGAGTGCGCGTCGTTCCTGGCGTGCGATCCGCCGCAATGTCTACGCGCGTGCCGGCGATCGGCGGACGCAATGCGAGCTTCAACTATCATGTGATTGGCCGCTCTTCCGGCGATTCGGCCGAGTTGTCGCTCACGGTGATCACGCCCGGCTACTTCGCGACGACGGGAACGCGCCTCCTCGGCGGCCGCGACTTCTCGAGCGGCGACACGCCGACAAGCCAGCGGGTCGCGATCGTCAACGCGGCGTTCGCTCGCCGGCATTTTCCAAACGGTGACTCGCCGGTCGGCGCGCAGGTACAGCTCGATGGCGTCAACGGCGGTGAGACCGTCACCGTCGTCGGCATCGCGCAAGACATGCGACAGGGCGATCGCCGTTCCCCGCAGCCGCCGAGCATTTATGTGCCCGCGGTGCAGGCGGGGAATTGGCCGTTCTTCCTCGTCGTGATGCGAACGGCCGGCGAACCCCACGCCGTTGCGGCTTCAGTGTTGCGCGCACTCGGTCCGTACGCCCGCACCCTGCATCTCACCGGCGCGCAGACGATGGACGAAGCGTACGACGAAGTCGTGCTGCGCGAGCGGCTCGCTGCATCGCTTGCCTCCACGTCCGCGCTCCTCGCGCTCGCGCTGGCGATGGTCGGACTGTCCGGGCTGATCGGTTTTGCCGTCGTGAGACGCACGCGCGAGATCGGCGTGCGCATGGCGCTGGGCGCGCGTCGCTCCGGAATCGTATGGATGGTGCTCCGCGGCGCACTGGCGACGGTCGGTTTCGGCGTGGTGATCGGCGGTCCGCTCGCCGTCGCCGGCGGTCACGTGCTGTCATCGCTCCTCTACGGCGTTGGAGCGACTGATCTCACGACCATCGTGGGAGCGACGCTCGGCCTCGCTCTGACGGGCATCCTGGCAAGCGCGCTCCCCGCGTGGCGCGCGTCGCGGGTCGATCCGGTTATTTCGCTCCGCGCCGACTAGGTCCGTCGCGACACTTTCCCCGCTGGCCCGCGTACGACAAGTTGTTCGTCGCGCGGAACCGCCAGCGGAGGCGTCGTATCATAGTCGACCCTGAAGTCATCATCGTCCCGATCGTGTTCGGCCTGCCGACGGCGGCCGTGATGTTGCGCATGCTGCTCAAACACAAGGAGAAGATGGCGGCGCTCCGCGCGCCTCAGGAGCAGTCGTCGATCGATGCACGGCTCCAGCGCGTCGAGCAAGCGATGGACGCGGTGGCAATCGAAGTCGAGCGCATCGGCGAAAGTCAGCGCTTCCTCACCAAGGTGCTCACGGACAAGTCGCTCCCCCCGACCTAACAGCGAGTCGCCGAGTCACAACCTCAGCGGAACGTCTCTCAGCCGCTTGCCCGTCGCGTCGAAGATCGCGTTCGCGATCGCACCCGGAATCGGCGACGACGTCGCCTCGCCGGCGCCGACCGACGGCGCCTCCGGGTGATCGATCAGCTCGATCTCGATCGATTCGGGAATCTCGTTGAATCTCAGAATATCGTAGGCGCGCCAATCCAGACTCGTCACACGCGCATGGTCGAACGACACCTGCTCTTTCAGCGTGCGGCTGATCGCCTGAATGACGTTCCCTTCGATCTGATTCTTCAAGCCGTTTGGATTGACGATCAATCCGCAGTCGTGTGCGACACAGACGCGAGTGACGCGCACACTGTGCGCCGATTCGTCGACGTCGACATCGACCGCGGCGGCGACGTACGCCTCCGTTCCCTCGTACTGAACGAAGCCGAACCCGCGGCCCTTCGTCGAGCTCGTCGCGTGCGACACGCGCGGCTGCCAGTTCGCGAGCTTCGCCGCCGCGCGCACGACGGCGATCGCGCGCGGATCAGTGAGATGGCGTAGGCGGAACTCGACCGGATCGACGTTCGCCGCAACCGCCAGCTCGTCCACGAAAGATTCATTCGCGAAGCTGTTCTGCGGCGAACCGAGTCCGCGGAACGACGACGTACGCACCGGCGCCGATTCGAGCAGATGCGCGACAACACGAGTGCTCGGGATCGCGTATGTGTGCCGCGAGTTCCGGTCGCCGCCAAGCGACGGGCGCGACGCCGGCACCGCTCCCGCG
>DATLPC010000027.1:0-30810 GCA_035535975.1 Gemmatimonadaceae bacterium
CCGACCTGGTACACCGGCGTGCCGACGATGCATCAGGCGATTCTGCTGCGCGCGCCGGGCAATCAGGACGTCGTGAAGAACCACCGGTTGCGCTTCATTCGCTCGTCATCGTCCGCGCTGCCTCCGACCGTCATCGCCGAGCTGGAGCGAGTCTTCGGCATTCCGGTGATCGAGGCGTACGGCATGACGGAAGCGGCGCACCAAATGGCGAGCAACCCGCTCAGCGGTTCGCGGAAGCCAGGTACGGTTGGGCCGAGCGGCGGCCCGGAGATCCGCATTGTCGACGAAACGGGAACTACCGTACCGCGCGGCGCGACGGGGGAGATCGTCATCAAAGGCCCCAACGTCATGTCGGCGTATGAGAACAACCCCAAGGCGAACGCCGACGCCTTTTACGACGGGTGGTTCCGCACCGGCGACCAGGGCGTGATGGACGACGACGGCTACGTCGCGATCACCGGCCGCCTCAAAGAGATCATCAATCGCGGCGGCGAGAAGATCTCGCCGCGCGAAGTCGATGAAATCATTATGGACCATCCAGCGGTGCACCAGTGCGTGACGTTCGCGGTGCCGCACGACATGCTCGGTGAGGAGGTCGCCGCGGCGATCGTGCTCCGCCAAGGCGTCGCCGCAACGGACAAGGAGCTTCGGGAGTTCGCGTCGGCGCGGCTCGCTCCGTACAAGGTGCCGAAGAAGATTTTGATCCTCGACCAGATTCCGGTGGGTGCAACAGGCAAGCTGCAGCGCATCGGACTCGCACAAAAACTAGGACTCGCATGACGACAATGGCCGTTGGACAGACGCCCGAGACGATCTCTCCGCCACCCAAGCTCAATCCGCCGGAGCGGCTACTCTTCGGCCCGGGGCCGAGCAATCCGGATCCACGGGTGCTTCAGGCGATGACGGCGAATCCGATCGGGCACCTTGATCCGTACTTCGTCGAGCTCATGGATCAGGTGATGCGCTCGCTGCGCGGCGTGTTCCGCACGGCGAATCATCACACGCTTCCCATCTCGGCGACCGGCTCGGCGGGCATCGAGACGATCATGATGAACCTGCTCGAGCCGGGCGACAGCGCGGTCATCGGCGTCGTCGGCTATTTCGGACAACGCATGGCCGAGATGGCGCGACGCTCCGGCGCCGATGTGCGCGTCGTCGAAGTGCCGTCGGGACAGACGCTCGACCCGGCGCAAATCGAGGCGGAGCTCAAGAAAAAGCCGGCGAAGCTCGTCGGGTTCGTGCACGCCGAGACGACGACCGGCGCCTGCCAGCCGATCGCGCCGATGGTGGAACTCGCGAAGAAATACGACGCGCTCGTCGCGATGGATTGCGTGACGTCGCTCGCCGGTCTGCCGATCGATCTCGACGCGCTCGGCGTCGATGCCGCGGGATCCTGCAGCCAGAAGTGTATCGGCGCGCCGCCGGGGCTCGGTCCGATCTCCATTGGCCCGCGGGCCATGGAGGCAGTGCGCGCACGGAAGGAAAAACCGCACACGTGGTATCTCGATCTGTCGCTCCTCTTCCAGTATTGGGGTGAAGAACGCGCGTCACGATCGCGCGCGTTCCATCACACCGCGCCGATCGCGATGATCTACGGATTCCACGAGGCGGTGCGTCTCATTCTCGAAGAAGGTCTCGAGGCGCGCTGGGCGCGACATCAATCGGCGCACGAGGCGCTCGTGCGCGGGCTCGATAAGCTCGGCATCTCGCTCTTCCCCGCTCCAGAGGACCGTTGCGCGACGATCAACGTTGTCAACGTTCCGTCGGGCGTCGACGAAGCGGCGATTCGTAAACGGCTCCTCGGTATGGGCGTCGAAATGGCGGGCGGCCTCGGCGTGCTCGCCGGCAAGGTGTGGCGCATCGGCGTCATGGGCTACAACGCGCAGATCCCGCGCGTCGACCGGTTCCTCGGCGCACTCGAGGAAGCGATGCGCGCGGAACGTTGGACACCCGCCTAGCCGTTCTTCTCACGCTCGCCGTCGTCGCATGCGGCGGCGAGCGTCGCGCGCCCGAGCCTTTCGAGGTTACGGCGCGATATCCCCACGATTCCGCCGCGTACACGCAGGGGTTGTTTTGGGCGGACAGCGTTCTCTTCGAGAGCACGGGTAAGTACGGCCGTTCCGAGGTGCGACGGGTCGATCTCACCACGGGCCGCGTTCTCGCGCGACACGCGCTTCCGTCCGATCGTTTTGGTGAGGGCCTGGCCCTCATCGGCGGACGTCTCTATCAGCTCACGTGGGAATCCGGAATCGCGTATGTCTACGATGCATCGACGCTCGCGCTCGTCGACTCGATCCGATATCCGGGCCAGGGCTGGGGTCTCACGACCGACGGCAAGCAACTGATCATGAGCGACGGCTCGGACTCGCTTCGCTTCATGGATGCTTCGACCTTCCGCGTCGAACGCGTCGTTCACGCACGATCCAACGGAGAGCCGATTCAGAAGTTGAACGAGCTCGAGCTGGTCGGGGGTGAAATCCTGGCCAACGTGTACGAATCGAACTGGATCGTTCGCATAGATCCGGCGAGCGGGAATGTCCGCGAGATGCTCGACTTCGCTGATCTCTATCCGAAGCGGGCCGGATACGCGGAAGTCATGAACGGCATCTCCCTCGCGCCGGACGCCAAGCAGCTTCTTCTCACGGGAAAAATGTGGCCCGTCATGTTCGAGGTCCGCCTCAAGCCCGCGAGCGATACAATTCGCCCATGACCAGTCTGCGACGGATCCAGTTCGTCTGCCTCGCACTCGCCTGCGCCGCGACGGCAAAGTCCCAATCGATTCCCGGGGCGGTGCTCGCCAAGAACGAGCCGCACCATCATCTCGTGTACGAGGATTCGACGCTTCGCGTGCTGCGCGTACGCGTCCCGGCCCACGACACGACGCTGCTCCACGAGCACGACCCCGACTATTTCTGGATCGCGCTCGGCGCGAGCACGGTGACGAACGCAAAGTTGGGTGCGCCCGACGCGACGATTACTTCGGCCGACCTCAGTATCCATTACACCGCCGGCAACTTCGCGCACGTCGCGCGAAATCCGGGCGGCGTGCCCTTCGACAACATCACCGTCGAGCTGCTCGAGCCGCAGACCGGGGTGCGCAACCTTTGTGAAGCTGCTCTCGCCGACAAACCGCTCGACTGCCGAAGGGCGTCGCAGCGAAGCGCCATGTTTATCGGCGCGATGGAGCACCCTGCCTTCGCCACGGCGCGGCGACGGGTCAGCCTGGTGACGATTCCACCGAACGCGACGATCAGGCCCGGGGTCCCGACCAAGAGCGCGTGGTTGATTGCGCTCGACACACTCGACCTGGCGCGCGGGCTGGCCGTGCGCAACCTCGGTCCATGGGTCGGCGGCACGATGCGACTCCCCAACGACCCGACATGGCGGATCCAGAATCAGGGCGGCAAGTCGGTTCGGTTTGTCGCCTTCGTCGAGCCGTAAACGGGCCAACCCCGGCGCGACGACTGGCCAAACTGCGGTCAGCCGGGCGAAGTTGAGAGTATCCACCACCCAACCCCCATCGACCTATGCTGAAGCACGCCTTCGTTCTCACCGCACTCCTCGCGACGACCGCCGCCGCCCAGACCGAGAGCGGGCCCGTGACCAAGGAAGCACGCGCCCTCTGGAAGAGCAACATCGGCTACATCACGCAGGCCGCCGAGGAGTTGCCGGAAGCGCTCTACTCGTACCGACCCACACCGGACGTGCGCACGTTCGGTGAGCTCTTCGGGCACATCGCGGGCTCACAGAAGATGTACTGCGCCATGGCGCTGGGCGATAAAGTCCCAGGCGAGGGCGATGTGGAGAAAGCTGCCAAGACAAAAGCAGCGCTCATCGCGGCGCTCAAGGAGTCGAACACGTACTGCGAGAAGGCCTACACGTTGCAGGATGAGAAGCTCAAGGCGCCGGTGGACGTGTTCGGCGAGATGCACCCGCGGTTGTACGCGCTGCTCGCCAACGCCGCCCACAACGGCGAGCACTACGGCAACATCGTGACGTACATGCGGATCAACAAGCTCGTGCCGCCGTCGAGTCGCCCGCGGTCAGGCGGGAACTGACGGAAGGAGGTTGCGGTGATCAGGAAGCTGAAGGACGGGAAATACCGACTCTACTCGCGCAAGAAGAATCCGAAGACCGGAAAACGGCGGAACCTCGGCACGTTCGGGAGCCGCGGCGCCGCGGAGAAGCACGAACGAGAGGTCCAGGGCTTCAAGCATCGCGGATAGGCTGCCGGAGTTCGTAAAGGCTCCCGCATCGGTGCGTCAGACAGTAGCTTAGCGTCCTCGCCGACGAGGATTCGATCGTGATGAAGCGCGCCGTCTGTTGTTCCGCTCTGCTCGCCGCCACCACGGCTCTGGCCCAGGACCGCACCATGCCGCCGGAGAGCGAGCGCCAGTTGGCACGTGCGATCTATAAGGAAATGGTCGAGACGAAGTCAGGCTACACCACGGGCGCAACGACGCCCGTGGTGGAAGCCGTGGCCAAGCGTCTCAAAGCCGCGGGCTTCCCCGCCGCGGACATTTTCGTCGGCGGACCGACGCCGAAAAAAGCGAACCTCGTCGTGCGCTATCGCGGCACCGGACGGCGAAAGCCGATCCTGCTCCTCGCGCACACGGACGTCGTCGAGGCGAAGCGCGAAGACTGGAGCATGGATCCATTCACCTTCGCCGAGAAGGACGGCTACTTCTACGGACGCGGAACGGGCGACGACAAAGCGCAGGCGGCGATCTGGATCGCCAATCTCATTCGCTACAAGCGCGAAGGATTCAAGCCGGATCGCGACATCATCGTCGCGCTGACCGCCGACGAAGAAGGCGGCGGCCCGTACAACGGCGTCCAATGGCTGCTCGCGAACAAGCGTCCGCTGATCGACGCCGAATTCTCCCTGAACGAGGGCGGTTGGGGCGAAGCCGTCGCGGGCAAACCGGTCGCGAACGACGTTCAGTTCAGCGAGAAATACGTCGTCAATTACCGCTTCGAGGTACGCAACAAGGGCGGTCACAGCTCCCTGCCCGTTGCCGACAACGCGATCTATCATCTCGCCGGTGCGCTCGACCGGCTCGCCAAGTTTGCATTCCCGCTCAAGACCAACGACATCACGCGCTCGTACTTCCGAGCGATGGCCGGAATCGAGAAGGGGCCAATGAGCGCCGATCTCGCGAAGGTCGCCGACAATGACACCGCGGCCATGCGCCGTGTCGCGGCGGCGACGACGGCGTGGAACGCGACGCTCCGCACGACCTGCGTCGCGACCCAGCTCGAGGGCGGACACGCGAAGAATGCGCTGCCGCAACTGGCCGCGGCGAACGTGAACTGTCGCGTGCAGCCGGACGAGACGGCCGATTACATCACGTCGACGTTGAAGCGCGTCGTGAACGACACCGCTGTGTCGATCGTGATGGAAGGCTCTCCGCACGGCGCGCCACCGTCGCCGATGCGCGACGATCTGATGTCGGCGGTGAAGTCGACCACCGCGGCGATCTGGCCCGGCGTCGCCACGGTGCCGATGATGGTCATGGGCGCGACCGACGGCGCATACCTCCGCGCCGCCGGAATCCCGACCTACGGCGTACAGGGAATCTTTTATAACCCGGAGGACATTCGCTTTCACGGCCGCGACGAGCGCGTGAAAGTCCAGTCGTTCTACCAGGCCCAGACTTTCCTCTACGACCTGGTCAAGCAGCTCTCGGGCGCGCCGACGATGTGAGTGGCTACTCGGTCGAGTAGCCGCTCTGGACGGCAAAACGATTTGAATCGGGACAACCTCGGAAAACGGCACGGGACAACTAACAGGATCTGCTTAGAATTCTCTGCTTTTTACTGTTGGTTGTCCTGAATATTCCCGCCAGTTGTCCCGTATCTGATCGTTAGTGCGTCCAAGGTCTGAGATGCCGAGGTGGTCGCGATCCCGATTGGATTGGCGGCAGTCGACGTTCGACCACTCACCTCCGGCGCCGGCCCAGATTCTCGTACCATTTGAGATTGGCCGTCGCCGTGCCGATGCACGCGACGTCGATGCGGCCGTCGCCGTTGAGATCCACCGCCGTACATCCCGCGCCGGCCATGCCGCCGTCGTCGAGCGTTGTGCGCGTCCAGGCGGAGCCATCGCGATTTGCCGTGTAGATCCAAACGCTGTGCGATCCACCACGCTGCCCGAGGACCATCTCGTCGACGCCGTCGCCGTCCAAATCGCCGGTGACGAGCGTGTGTCCATCGACGACGCTCGTGTCGATCACCTGTCGCGTGAACGCTCCCGCCGAACCAAGTCGGTACGTGACGACCTGATTGCCATGCCACGGCTCGATCGCCGCGATGAAGTACGCGCCGCCCGCGAGGCGACCGACCGCCGCGTCGCTCGATCCGCCCTTCGGCACCGGAGCGTCGCTGCCTGCGGCCACCACCGCGTGAGTCCACCCGGCCTTTGTGTGCTCGTAGCGATGGATTCCCGCGAACCCCGCCGACAGCAGACAGGCATCGCAAAACGGCGCGCGCACCGGCTCGACCGCGTGGACGACTCCCGACTCATCGCTCGGCAGCGAATCGCGCTTGAAATCGGGCGCGCGGTAGACGTAGATCGGCGTCGCCCCCTCGTAGTTCGGTGGACGCGCGCTCGCCGAGGCCAGCGGAGAGTTGATGAGCCAACGTTGCCCGTCGTGGTCGACGTACCAACGCATCCGGTGCGCCGACGGAACGTGATCGATCACCCGCGTCGTCCAGGACTGCGTCGGATCGGCGCCGTGCGTGAAAAGCGCGACCTCACCCGAGCTCTGGTCCGGCCGCGTCGAAAAGCCCGAAGCGACGGCGAGCTCCGGAATTCCGTCGCCGTCGAGATCTGCCGCGGCGACGTTGATCAAGCCTCGCATTCCGCTCGCGATCACATGTCGCTTCCAGGACGGATTCTCGAACCACGCCAACTCCGGCAGCCCGGACGCAAGCGCGACGAGATCCAGCCTGCCATCGCGATTGAGATCGACGGCGATCACCTGATAGCCGCCGGTCAGACCAGTCGCGATCTCGTGCGCGGCGAAATTGGGCGCCTGCGTCACTCTCGGGGAAACCGACACGGAAGCCGCCCCGAGTACGACGGCAAGAATGGCGGCGCGGTTCATTGGCGCAGCCCGAACACGACGATTCTGCTCGCCGCCGACCCGCCCGGCCAAATCGGTGACCGCATGCCGACGGCGACGCCAATACGCTGCTTGCCACCGGCCAAGTAGCTCACGACGCCACCGCCGACCGACTGCCCGAGATCCTGCTTCCAGAGAACGCGTCCGTTGTCGGCATCGAACGCATAGGCGTTTCCACCGATGTCGGCGGTGAACACGAGTCCGGTCGCCGTCGGCGTGACGCCGGCCAGCACGGGCCGCGGGGCGGCGAACTTCCATCGAACCTTTCCGTTCTCCGCGTCAAAGGCCGTCAGCCAGCCACGCGCGTACTGTGCCGAGTCGTTGCGGTTGATCGTCGCCCCGAACCACCCCGCACCAATGCGCGGCACAGGCGAATTCTCCTTCTGAAGCTGCACCGTGGAGCACCAATCGTTGGCGCCGACGAAGAACGTGTTTCGCGCGCCATCGAACGCGGCTCCGTTCCACTCGGCGCCGCCGAGAATGCCGGGACAGAACCGGGTTGGACGGTCGCGCGACAACGGCGTATCGATGTTCTCGCGCGTCGTCGTCGGTACCTGGTAGAGAATCGGCAGCTCGACGAGCCTCGTGCTGGCCGCGCTGAGGCGGCTGCGGTCGAGGACCGACAACAGTCCGTCCTTGTTCGCCGACGCGATGACCGTGCGCCCGGACTTCAGCGTCACGACGGGTGACGGGCTGTCGACGTCCCAGTCGTGAAAGTCGTGCTTGACGATCTGGTTGAACCCGAGCATTCGGCCGGACGACGCATCGAGCGCTATGAGAGAATTCGCATAGAGGTTGTCGCCGTCGCGAACCGCGGCGTCGAAGTCGGGCGCGGGATTCCCCGCCGAAACGAGGAGAACACCATCCGACTCATCGAGCGTGAACGATGTCCAGAAGGCGCCGCCGGAGATCGGGTAAGCAGACGCCGCCCCCTTACCCCACGTGCCGCGTGCCTCAGGGGGGACGACATCGAACTTCCACGCCACTCGCCCGCTCGCCGCGTCCAGCGCGTAAACGTGTCCGATGACTCCCGCGCGATCGCCACCGGCATTCCCGATGAAGATCTTGTCACGCCACGCGATCGGCGCCATCGGCACCTGAACGCCCGGCCCGGCAATGTCGAGCGTGATGTCCCATACGGTGTGGCCGTCGGCGGCATCGAGAGCGATCACGTGGGCATCCGAGGTGCCTCGATAGACGCGTCCATTGAGGAGCGCGACACCGCGATTCACCGCCGGCCCGCCGCCAGGCGTCGCCACATGCCGCGCCTTGTGCCATCGCTCGGCGCAACTTCCGGCGTCGATCGAGTACGTGATCGTGTCCGTCGAGAAGTACATCGCGCCACCAACGACGATCGGGCCCGACTGGAGCGCCGCGACTTCAGGGAGGTTGTACGCGCAGAGCTGCGCCAGCCGGCCAACGTTGGACCGCGTGATCTCACCAAGGGGCGAGAAGCGGTCTCCGGCGAGCGTTCGGTTATACGACGGCCAATCTCCCGGCGCGACGCTTGACGCCGGCGACGGCGCGGATGCCGATCGGTGGCATGCACCGATGAGCAGGACTGAAGCCAGGGGGGCGATCGACGTGATCCGCATCGAGTATCTCTCGGGGGTCTTGCGTTGGACAAGAGATGTAGTTCGCGGTCTATTTTTGCAAACGTCCCGCCCCTCACAATCCGCCCAATCCCGTCCGATTCACGCCCGCTTCACGCCCGTCGAGAAACCTCGGCCAGAGTTGGCGGCGTCCGCATCTCGATCAGGTGGCGGACGACCAGGTCGAATTTGTCGTGCATGATCTTCATCGACGGGTTGGCCATCATTCGACGGAACGACTCCTCGCGTGAGATCTCCCACATTCGCGTCGTCCACGAGTGGTAGTAGTCGTCGGGCAGCTGGCCGTGCTCGTGGGCATACCAGGCGATCTCGAACAGTGACAGCTGCATCAAGTTCAAGTAATAGTCGCGGATCTCCAGCGGGCTTCCGAGATTCACGACATCGGTCTGGTGCACCGACGCGTATTCCGGGTGCTCGACGCGCATGCGCCGTAGCTGATATTGCAGCTCGACCAACTTGGAGAAGTTCGCCACGACCTGCGCCTGTCGCCCCTGGCGGAATTGAATTGCGGTAAAGATCAACCCGCCCGCGATGGCGAACGACGTCAGCGCCTGGAGCACGATCTGAAGAAGTTGGAGCTTGGTGGGCATGGTGAATCCTACAAGCTTCCGCAACCATGACAGCCGCGGCATGTTAGCTTTTCGCTGCGCCGCAAGTTCCCTCCCCGTAGGAGTCCACATGCGCCCCGGTTTGACCGTCGCCCTCGCTGGACTCGTCTTGCTCCAACCGCCGACGCCGCAGCGGATCGTCGTTACCCGAGTCTTTCCCCAGCCCGGCCAGATCGGATTGTTCATCGCGAACGCCGACGGCAGCGACGAACGACCGCTCGGCTCGCCCGCCGATATCGACTACGACGCCGCTTGGTCGCCCGACGGCAAGTCGATTGTCTTCACATCGGAGCGCAATGGCTCGGCCGATCTCTATCGCATGAACGCAAACGGCGACGGCCTCGAACGGCTCACCGACAGCCCCGCGTACGACGATCAGGCGGCGTTCGCACCAGATGGCAAGCGGCTCGTCTTCGTGAGCACCCGCGGCGACGGCACCGCCGATCTGTTCACGCTCGATATCGCGACGCATAAAGCGAAGGCACTGACGTCCGGCCCCGCCGGCGATTTTCGGCCGTCGTGGTCTCCCGACGGCCAGTGGATCGCCTTCTCCTCCGATCGCACCGGCGGCTTCCCCTTCTCGCACGGTCGCTGGGAGCGACTGCAGATCGCCGACGTGTACATCATCCATCCCGACGGCTCCGGTCTCAAACGACTCACCCCGCACGGCGATTTCTGCGGCAGTCCCAAGTGGTCGGGCGACGGAAAGCGCATCGTCGCCTACTGCTCGACCGGCGAAGCGACGCTCGACAACCGGCTCTCGGTGCCCGAGCACCCGGAGGATTCACGAATCGTCGCCATCGACGTGGCGAGCGGCAAGATCTCGGAGCTCGCTGCCGGGCCGGGTGTGAAAGTCAATCCGTCGCTCCTCGCCAACGACGTCGTCGGCTTCATTCGCCGCGACGGAGCACAGCGCGGGATTCAGTACTCGACCGGCAATCACGGTCCCGCCGGCGAGATTCGCGCCGCGTCATGGTCCCCCGACGGCAAGCGCGTCGTCTTTCACAAGCGTATCACCTTTGCCAGAAAGCCGTGGGTGAAAACGTACAGCCGCGACGCGCGCTATGAGCTCGCCCTCACGCGTGGCGGACCATCGTTCAGCCCTGACGGCGAGCATTACGCCTTCATCGGCCCCGGACTCGCGGGACCAAAGGGTGTTAGCATCGCCGTATCGACGATCGGTAGCGACACCTTCCAGGTCATCTTCCGCGATTCGATCCGGAACATTCTCGCGCCGCAGTGGTCGAGCGACGGCAAGCAGATCGTCTTCGGCATCGGCGTGTTCAACGCGTTCTTCAACGGCTTTCACGGCACCTTTCTCAAGCCGGGTGACCGCGTCGAGGGCGGGGCGCAGGTCGCGATCGTGAACGCCGACGGCTCCGGCTTCCGCGAGCTCACCTCGGGTCCCGACAACAGCGCCTTCCCCTCGCTGTCTCCGGATGGAAAGCGGATCGTCTACCGGACGTTCGGCCCCGAGGGCGACGGCGGCCTGCGCATCATGGACCTTCAAACGAACAAGGTCACGTCGATTGCCGGCGGGTACGACAACTTCCCGCTTTGGTCGCCGCGCGGAGACCTGATCATGTTTTCGCGCCAGCAGGACGGCGCCTACGAGATCTGTACGATCAAGCCGGACGGCACGGGACTCAAGCAGCTCACGCACAGTCGCGGCAACGATGCGCACATGGGTTGGTCGCCTGACGGCGAGTTCATCGTCTTTGCCTCATCGCGCAAAGGCTTCAAGGACGAAGTCGTCTATACCGACGCGCCGCAGCCGTACGGCGACATCTTCGTCATGCGCTACGACGGCACCGACGTTCGCCAGCTCACCGACAACCAGTGGGAGGAAGGCACGCCGGCGTGGGTGCCGTCACCCAAATCTGTTCGCGCGACGACTCGCTGATCCGCCGAGCCGCCGAGTCGCCGAGTCGCCGAGCCGCCGAGCCGCCGAGCCGCCGAGCCGCCGAGCCGCCGAGTCGCTAGTTCGCCGGCGGCTTGAGATACTGCGTCGGAATTGGCGAGTCCGGCCGCTCCGATTGCCAGTACACCGTCACGATCCACCAACGGCTGCCGTCGTTCAATAGTTGAATGCTGTTGATGCCCCGCGCGAACGGCTGGGCGTCCTCGGCTTTGCGACGTGATTCGTACGTGCTGAACCTGTGCGAGATGGCGCCGAAGGTCTCGCCCGTCCGCGAGATCTCACGCTCGAAGAAACCGTTTCGCTCGAGATTGGACCCGGTCGCGGTCGCGTACTCGTCGGGCGTCATCGCTCGAGTGGCGGCCTTCCCGGCGTTGAAGCCCGTCGGAATGAGGCGCGCGCCCGGCGCAAAGAGCGACCGAAATCGATCCCAATCGCGCGTCTGACATGCCGGACCGGAGATGACGTCGTAGAGCGCGGCAATGATCGCGTCCTGACTGGCCACGTCCTTCGGGTCCGCGGCGCCCGCCGATACGTGCGTCGACGGCGGCGTGACCTTTTCGCAGGTGGTTTGCGGTGGACGCGTCGGCTGCTGAGCCGTCATGAGAGCCGACGAGACGGCGAGAGCGACCGCGCCGGCGACTGACGCTTTCAATAATGCGCTGGCCATGAATGCTCCGGATCGTTGGGTGGGCCTGGAGCGACAATACCCTGGGGGAGCCTCGCGAGCAACGGCCATTGTCTATCGCTTACATCCGAACGAGCTAGAATTGGGCGCATGAAACCCAAAGAGCTCACGATCCGCGGCTTGATCCTCGGCGCATTGATCACGACGGTCTTCACCGCGGCGAACGTCTACCTCGGACTCAAGGTCGGTCTCACCTTCGCGTCGTCGATCCCGGCCGCGGTGATCTCGATGGCGATTCTGAGCGCCGTGAAAGACTCGTCGATCCTCGAGAACAACATCGTGCAGACCGTCGCGTCGGCGGCGGGCACGCTGTCGGCGATCATCTTCGTCCTGCCCGGTCTCGTCATCATCGGCTGGTGGACCGGATTCCCCTTCTGGCAATCGTTCCTGATCTGCGTGAGCGGCGGCGTTCTCGGCGTGCTGTTCACGATTCCGCTTCGACGCGCCCTCGTCACCACATCGGATCTTCCCTACCCCGAAGGTGTCGCCGCGGCGGAAGTGCTGCGCGTCGGCTCGGGGACGCGCGGCGAGACCAAAGACGAAACCGGTGAGGCGCGCGAAGGACTCGTCGCCGTCATACTGGGGTCCGTCGCTTCGGCGGGCATCGCCATCGTCGCCGCGACGCGGATCCTCGCCGGCGAAGTCACCGGCTTCTTCCGCATCGGTGCCGCGGCGTCGAGCGGTTACAACGTTGCGTGGTCGCTCGCGCTGCTCGGCGCCGGGCATCTCGTCGGGCTCTCGGTCGGTATGGCGATGCTCGTCGGGCTCATCATCGCCTGGGCGATCGCGGTACCGATCTTGACCTCTCTGCAACCGGCTGCCGCTGGTGTCGCCCTCGCCGCGCACACCACGGCGATCTGGCGCACGGAGGTTCGGTTCATCGGCGCCGGCGCCATCGCCGTCGCAGCCGTTTACACGCTCGCTCGGCTCTCGAAGCCGGTCGTCGGCGGATTGGTGAGTACGCTCCGCGCTTCGCGCGCGGTTCAAACGGGCGACGATACCGATCGCGACCTGTCGCCGGGCTGGATCGTCGTGCTTACCGCGGCTTGTCTCGTCATTGCGGCCTGGCTCGCCTTCACCTTCGCGCGTTCGACGGTTCTCGCCAACGACGCCGTCAAGCTCACCGAGATCGCCGTTCCGTTCGTCCTGCTCGTCGGTTTTCTGATCGCGGGCATCTGCGGTTACATGGCGGGATTGATCGGCGCGTCGAATAGTCCGATCTCCGGCGTCGGCATCCTGTCGATCGTCATCTGCGCCTCGGTGCTGACGGTGGCAGTCACGCCGACCACGGCCAATCGCACGCCGCTGGTGGCCTTCGCGCTCTTCATCACGGCAATCGTGTTCGCGTGCGCCACGATCTCCAACGACAATCTGCAAGACTTGAAAACGGGGCAGCTGGTCGGCGCCTCTCCGATGCGCCAACAAATCGCCCTCATCGTCGGCGTCGGCGCCGGCGCGGCGGTCATTCCCTTCATTCTCAATCTGCTCGCGAAAGCGTACGGCTTCGCCGGCGCCCCGAACGTCGGCGTCGTCGCGCCGAATCCGCTCCCTGCACCACAAGCCACCCTCATCGCGGCGCTCGCCCAGGGCGTCATCGGCGGAAGCCTCGCGTGGAAGATGCTCGGGATCGGTGCGCTCGTCGGAGTTGGGCTCGTGTTGCTCGACGCCGCGCTCGGGGCCATGGGCAAGCTCCGAATTCCACCACTCGCCGTGGGCATCGGCATCTATCTGCCGATGTCGGCGACATTCGCCGTCGTCGTCGGGGCCATTCTCTCGCATTGGTACGACCGCCGGGTTCGATCGACGCCGAATCCCGCGCGGGCCGAGCGACTGGGAACACTGGTCGCCTCGGGACTGATCGTCGGCGAGAGTTTATGGGGCGTGATCAACGCCGGCCTGATCGTCGGCCTGTCGAAGGACGCGCCGATCGCGATCGTTCCCGAGGATTTCGCGCCGGCGCCGTGGCTCGGCGTCCTCGGTTTTGTGGGCGTGGTCATCTGGCTGTACGGCTGGATGCTTCGACGGGCCCGGCACGCTCCGCCGGCCGGATCGCTCTGACCCGAATCGCGGCGCCTTGGTTCGTAAATCCTCGTGACCGATCTCGACGACGTCACCGCCTCACTCGCGGCGCTCAAGAACGCCTCACCAGCGAATCTGCAGGCGCACCTTCCAACTGCCCTGCGGCAGTTCCGCTTCATCGCCCGACCGGACCGCCGCGAGCTCGCTGAGGGTTTTGCCGCGTGGGCCAGCGTGAGCGCGCCAACGCCGGTCGTCGCCGCCTACGCGCTGTTCTTCCAGGCGATGGATCGATTCATCGACGAGGACCTCCGCGTCTCGCTGCAACTCGTGATGCGCGCGCGCGCCACCTTTGCCGAGCACGACGATCGCGACGGTCTTGGGTTGTCCGCGATGATGATCGGCGCGATCTATCGCACCTTCGGCAACTACGACCTCGCGCTGAAGACGCTGTGGGAGGCTTATGAGCTCTTGAAAGCGTCGGGCAAGCACCCGGTGTTTCTTGCCGCGACCGCCAATAGCCTGGCCAACGTCGAGCTGGACATGAACCATCTCGACGAGGCCCGCTCGATGTTCCAGGTGGCCTACGACGAGAGCACGCGAGCCGACGACTTCTATTTTCGCATTTACGGGCTGCAGGGATTGGCGCGCGTCCAGCTGCGACAACAGCGCCGAGACGAGGCCCTCGCGATCCTCGAGCGGGCGTTGGAGCTCGCCGAACGCCATCAGCACCCGCTGCACATCTCCAATTCGTTGACTGAGCTGGCGTCGTTCCAGTTCTCGCTCGGCAATCTGGACGAGGCCGAAGCGTTGAGCGCCCGGGCATTGGACATCCGCGAACGCCATCGTTTGCTTGCCGGCGCGGTGACGAACTGCCTGCGTCTCGCCGAAATCCGAGTGAGTCGCTCACGCTGCGACGAGGCGCTACCGATGCTGCAGCGCGCACTGGCGGTTGCCGAAGAGCTCGACGTCAAGCCGAAGATGGCGCAGGTCCATCAGCAGCTGTCGCAGCTCTACGAGCGGACGCATGATCTCGAGAAGAGCCTCCATCACTTCAAGACCTTTCACGCTCTGCGCGACGAGATCGAGCGCGAAGATAGCGCGCGCAAGCTCGCCGACGCTCGCACGGTCTTCGAGGCGGAAGCAGCGCGCAAAGAGAACGCGATCATCAAGGCCCAGAAGGCCGAGATCGAGCTCACGAACCGCGAGCTCCAGGCGACGATCGACGAGTTGACGCGCGCCAAAATCGGACGGAAGGCAAAGGCCATGACGTTGGCGCTGGCCATCGTCCTGTTCATCTTCCAGGACGCGATTCTCGGAACCGCGCTGCGCCTCCTCGCCAGCAACAACTATTTCGTGCTCCTTGCCGTGAAGATGGCAATCATCTTTTCGCTCAGCCCGATCAACCGGGCGATCGAGCGCCACCTCCTCAAGCGTGTCGTGCGCAAGCGCAACGCACTCGCCCTGGACACCGCGACAACGTGATCACCATCTCGCCGACGACGCTCGAGGCCCGCGGTATTCGCCTCGAGCCTCTGGGCCCGCAACACGCCGACGCACTCGCCGCCGCGGCGACGGACGGCCGCCTGTGGGAGCTCTGGTTCACGTCGGTGCCCGAGGCCGATCAGGTGTCTCGCTACATCGCCGACGCGCTCGCGGGGCAAGCCGCTGGGCACATGCTCCCGTGGGCCGTGCGCGAGCTGACGAATGGCCGCGTGATCGGTACGACGCGGTACCACGACATCGTGCCGGTGGTCGACCGCGTCGAAATCGGTTGGACCTGGTACGCGTTGAGCTGGCAACGCAGTCACGTCAACACGACCTGCAAACTCATGCTCTTTCAGCACGCCTTCGAGACGCTGGGTTGCAAGGTTGTTGGGCTGCGGACCGACAACTTCAATTTCCGCTCGCAGCGCGCGATCGAAGCGCTTGGCGCGAAACGTGACGGAGTCCTTCGCCATCATTATCTTCGCCGCGACGGCTCGGTTCGCGACAGCGTCAT
Organism: Gemmatimonadaceae bacterium; assembly: GCA_035535975.1. GTDB lineage: Bacteria > Gemmatimonadota > Gemmatimonadetes > Gemmatimonadales > Gemmatimonadaceae > JAQBQB01. The sequence continues at coordinate 15,973 of DATLPC010000027.1, forward strand.
GTACAGCGTCCTGGCCACGGAATGGCCGGATGTGAAGAAGCATCTCATCACCCGGCTCGACCGCGCGCGATAACGGGAGACGACCATGGCGATCATCGGCATGCACGCGTTGATGTATTCGAAGAAGGCCGACGAGACCCGCGCCTTTTTGCGCGACGTTTTGGGCTTCTCGTCCGTCGACGTCGGGCGCGGCTGGCTGATCTTCACCGCCCCACCGACGGAGCTTGCCGTCCATCCCGCGGATGCCGCGGAGTATCACGAGCTCTACCTGATGTGCGACGACGTCGAGGCGACGCGCGAGGAGCTCCGGAAGAAGGGGGTGGCCACAACGCCCGTTCACGACGAGCCATGGGGTCGCGTCACCCAGATCACGCTGCCGAGCGGCGACCAGCTCGGGCTCTATGAGCCGCGCCATCCATTGGCGATCCAACGCGAGGCGCCGACCACGTAACCGGGTCAGACTACCGACCGCCGAGTCGGCGCTCCTGAAACACCTCGCCCGGCCCGCTCTCGAGAAATTCCACGATTTCCGCCGACGGCTCCGTGGGTGAGACGAGGGCCCCGCGAGCGGCGAAGCCAACGAACATCTCGACCGAAGGCAGCACGTCGCGGGAACTGGTGCGCGCGTGCTCTTGCATCGGCGTGTCGACCGTCCCGGGCTCATATGAGAGAACTCGCATGTCGCGCTGCTCGCCGCTGGTCGGCAACTCGCGCTCGGCGGCGAAGACCATCCCGGCCATTCGGAGCGCGGCCTTGCTCGCACTATAAGCGCCGAGTCCGGCGAAGGCGCGCACGGCGGCCCCGGTCGACACGTTGACCACGCGGAGTGGCGCATCTGTCGGCGCGAAGCGAGCAAACAGACCCATCGACCACACCGGCGCGACGACGTTCACGGCGAACACCTGCGACAGCGCATCGAGGTCGAGCCGCTCGATCGGGCCGAGGAGTCCGGGCAGCGCCGCGTTGTTGACCAGTCCCACCCGCCGCCAGTGCTCCGCGCGCAGCCGCTCTTCGATTCGTGGTTCGATCCTTCGGAGCATGGTGCGGTCGCCCAGATCAGCCACAATGTGTTCGTAGCGTTGGTCGACGAACGGCGCACCCCGTCGAGCCACACCCGCCACTTGCCAACCGCTCTCGATCAGTGCGTGAGCCGTAGCCGCGCCGATTCCCGAGCTCGTGCCTGTGACAAGCGCGAACTTCCCCCCGGATTGGGTCATTTCGAGGCGACGGCGATCTACGGCCAGCCGAAGATCGACGACGCCGGCGCGCCGGCGCGAACGGGGGTCAGGTCGTTCGGATCGCGCCAGAAAAAGCGCGTCATGTCGGTCGCGAAGACGCGAAGAACCCAGCCCTTCGGCGCACCACCAACGACCGGCACCGCGACGTCGGCGCGAACCAGCCGGCGCGACTTCGGAGGAACCGCCGCGAGTAGCCCGACGCCAACACTCGCCTTCGCCACGGTCGTCTGGCCGAACGGGACGTCCCCCGACCACGTTTTGCCGATGTCGGTGAAGAAAGCCGTGCCCCATTGAATAAATTTTGTCTGGTACGACACGCGCCGTTCCTCGAAGCGGACCACGGCGCGCCGCCCGCCGGCGATGGCTGCGCCGTTGTAGCCGCGCACGCCGCTTACCACGTCGCCGAGTGACAGCTGTAAGGGCAACCGCTCGCGCCAACCGCCCGCGAACTCCGCGCTCGCCTCGAAGGTCCGTGTGTCGCTCCGCTTGACGTACCAGGCGAGTCGCCCGCTCACCGCCGCGGCGCTCCAGGAATCCGCGCCGCCGGCCGGCAGTTCTTCGCCCTTCACCGCCAATCCGACGAACGATTGGGGCGTCCCCACCCCGGCGTACATGTCGCCGGACAACAACGACGACTGATCCGTCGCGCTGAATGCGCCCAAGCCGCGCTCGAAGGTGCCCGCGAGCTGGAAGCCGCGTGCGACGTCCTGTTCGCCGATCAACGCGTCGAAGCCCGTCACCCGCATGTAGTCGAGCCATCGGACTCCCGCGCCGACGCCCGCCCGGAAGGTCTTGTACGGCGTGTAGCGGTGCGCGAACACCGCGGTATCGGCGGCAACGAGACCACTGTCCGACGCGATGACGCCCGCGTCATTCGGCCGAGCATTCTCATACGTCGCGACCGGGCCGATCATCAAGCCGGCGCCGCGCCAGCCGAAGCGCGCAACGCCGCCCACCGACCAAACATCGCGCGACACAGGCAGCGAGAGCGCCGGCCCCGACGCCCGCACAAAGCCGCGGTAGGCGTTTTCGTGCGTCCCGCCCGCGTACCACGCGATGTGCTCGAGATCGCTCAGGAACGGTCGCGACACCGAGGCGTTGAACACGCCGCCAAGAACGTCGCGCTGGCTATTCACCTCGGCGATGACCGGTTGGCCGAAGATGCCGTATTGCCGCAGCGTCATCGTCAAGGCGTCGCGATAGGCACGGCCATCGCGCCACTGGCCGGCGGCGTAGAAGCCGCTGCCCGCGATATTCGAATTCCCGTATTTGACGTTCGTCAGTCCGTTCTTCGTGTATCCACCGCCGACGATCACCGGAATTTCGTCAACGGTTTCGACGACCAGCCGAACGCCGTCGCCGCCGTCGCTCTCGGCGCGCACCGTCGCGACGGCGAGATACGGCTGGGCGCGAACGACGCGGGCCAGCTCGGGAAGCCACTTGTCCGAACACCGATCGCCGACGCGCGCCAGCAAGAACGGACGGATGGCGCGGTCGCGCGTCGTTCCAGACTGAAAGACAAAGCGCTGCAGCGCCGTTCGCAACGCGTTCGGCCCGCGCTCGGTAACGGCGGGCGGACGCGGTTGAATCTCGATCGCCGAAATCACCTTCCCGTCGCAGCGGAACTGCGTCGAGTCGGGCGTCTGCGCGCGCGACGTCGAGAAGGCGATTGCGCCGGCGAACAGCATCGCCAGCCGTCGTGCGTTTGTCCGAGGATTCATTCGCATGGCACAGCGTGTGGAAGTGATTGTCGCGACAAGACGATCGCCGCCGGTCATCGGGACGTCAATGCGCGCGCGTCTTCTCGTTCCGTCTGCTTGACAGTTTCACGGCGCGGCGGGAAGCTTCAGGCTTACCCTAAAGGAGCCGTTCGATGCGGAACCGGCGTTCAACGTTGTCGTGGAGTATTCGCCTCATCGCAGTGCTGACCGTAGCGTTGATCGCCGCGCCCAGCCTCTCGACGGCGCAGGTGAAGCAGCAAGGTAAGGCCGCCGCCGGCGGAAACGCAGCGGCCATCGCCGCGGTGAAGGCCGCCCTCGACAAGTACAAGGATCCGATCGCCGCCGTGCGCGACGGCTATTTCTCCACCGTCGGGTGCATCGATTTCCCGGCCGGCGGCTCGGAACATGGGTCGATGGAGTACAAACCGGGCGCCATGGGGGTCCATTTCCTCAACCCGGCGCTCATCGGACCGAAACTCGACTCCACCAAGCCGCAGGTGCTCCTCTACGAACCCGTCGGCGACAAGCTCGTTCTTACCGGCGCCGAGTGGTTCGTACCGACCGCGGTCTCCAAGACGCCGCCGTCGATCCTCGGGCACCAGCTCATGGGGCCGATGGAGGGCCACGCGCCAATCATCCCGGCCGAGTTGCACCACTGGGACCTCCATGTCTGGCTGTATAAAGACAACCCGAACGGCATGTTCAGCCCGACCAACTCCGCCGTGAAGTGTCCGAAGGGCGTGTACACCTTCGCCGACGCTCCGCCCAAGATGGTGAAGCCGTAACGCGTGAGAGTCGGGCTCGCATCGCCGCGTGTAGCGTCGTCCATCGACGACGGCTTGAATCGAGTCAAGCGCTTGATGGCCGACGCCGCGGCGCGCGGTGCGGAGATTGTGTGCTTCCCCGAAGCGTACCTGCCCGGCTTGCGCGGGCAGGATTTCGACGTCCCGAGCTTCGAGCGCGACGACGAGTTTCGCGTGTTGTTCGAAATCGGAGCGCACGCGCGAGAACGCCGAATCGCGGTGATCCTCGGCATGGAGCACCTCTCGGATGAAGGACGCCAGATCGCCGCGTTCGTAATCGACGCCGATGGAGCGCTCCTCGGAGTCCAAACAAAGAATCAGCTCGATCCGAGCGAAGATCGGTTCTACGTCCCTGGCACGACGCGGCGCGTCTTCGAGATCAACGGCGTCAAATTCGGGATCGCGATCTGCCACGAGGGTTGGCGCTACCCCGAGACGGTACGCTGGGCGGCGATGCGGGGCGCCAAGATCGTCTTTCATCCGTCGCTGACCGGATGTGAGCGTGCCGGCGTTACCGGGCTCACGACCTTCGGGTCCAGCGCCGCGCCATACTACGAGAAGGCGATGCTCTGTCGCAGCATCGAGAATACGATCTACTTCGCCAGCGTGAACTACGCGGTGCGCGGCGCGGAGGCAGCGACGGCGCTCATCACGCCGTCCGGCGAATGCCAGGCGTACTTGCCGTACGGTGAAGAGGGTGTCCTGGTCGCCGACATCGACGTCGCCGCGGCAACGGGCCTCATCGCATCGCGTTACGCTCCATCGCGCTATCAGGAGCTCAGCGAGCGATAGCGCACTTGCCGGGGCGCGGAGGCGTCCCGAGCATTCACACTATGGATCCCGTATCGGATGTCTTGCGCGCGGTGCGCCTCACTGGGGCGTACTTCTATTTGGTCGAGGCAGGACCGCCGTGGTCGGTGTTCACCGCTCCGGCGCGCGAGCTCGTCCCACGCATCCTGCCGCAGGCCGAGCACCTGATCTCCTATCACATTCTCGTCTCCGGGAGCTGCTGGGGTGGGCTCGAGGGGCAACCGCAGGTTCGGCTCGGGCCCGGCGACGCGATCGTCTTTCCGCACGGCGGGGCGCACCTCATGTCCAGTGCGCCGGGCCTTCGCCTGCACTCGTTGCGCGACACCCCCGAGCGCTATCCGAACACGGTGCAACTCGGGCCCGCCGCGCCGCGCGAAACGATGTTCGTCTGCGGTTTCCTCGGCTGCGACATGCGACCGTACAACCCGCTGCTCGTTTCGCTTCCGCCGCAGATGCACCTCACCGGCATCGCCGGCGGCTGGCTGTCACAGTTTCCTCAACAAGCCGTCGCCGAGTCGCGCGCCGAGCGAATCGGGAGCGAGACTATGCTCACGCGCATGGCTGAGCTCATGTTCGTCGAAGTCGTGCGTCGGCACATGGAGCAGCTGCCCGAGCGGGACACCGGGTGGCTCGCCGGGTTGCGCGATCCGGTGGTTGGACCGGCGCTCGCCGAGTTGCACGAGCATCCCTCGCACCCATGGACGCTTCCGGAGTTGGCGCGCCGGATTGCGTCGTCGCGCACGGTCTTAGCCGAGCGATTCTCGCACGTCGTCGGCGTGCCACCGATGTCGTATCTCGCGCGGTGGCGTCTCCAGCTCGCCGCCGAACAACTGGTCAGCAGCTCGATGAAGGTGGCGGCGATTGGCGCGCAGGTTGGCTACGATTCCGAGGCGGCGTTCAGCCGCGCGTTCAAACGCGAGACCGGTCTCTCCCCCGCCGCCTGGCGTCAGGCGCGGCAGCGGTAGGGCCCCCCCCATCTTGACAATCAAGAGGACAGACGGCAATACTCCATCGTCGTCCTCTTGACCATCAACTGGAGCGGCGCGACGGCTGGACCGGGAGGCTCGGATGTCAATCTGGCGATCGGTGCGGGCAGGCCTGCGGAAACTGTTTCGTCGAGCGGACGCCGATCGTGACCTCGACGACGAGCTCCGGCACTACCTCGAACTATCCATCAGCGAGAAGACCCGCGCCGGACTCTCCCGCGACGACGCCGAGCGCGCGGCGCGGATCGAAATGGGCGGCCTCCAGCAGTCGAAGGAGACCGTGCGCTCCGCGGGCTGGGAAGCGGAGCTCGAAACCTTCGCGCAAGATATTCGCTATGCCGCCCGAAGCTTGCGACGCAGCCCCGCCGTCTCGATTGCGGTAATCCTTACCCTCGCCCTCGGCGTCGGCGCGAACACCACGATGTTCTCGGCCGTCAACGCCGTGATGCTTCGGCCGCTGCCTTATCGCGACGCCGGCCGCGTCGCGCTGCTCTGGACCGACGACGTCAAGCGCGGCCTGCATCGTGAGCAGACCGCCTACCGCACCATCACCGAGTGGCGGGAGCGGAGCCGTGCTTTTCAGAACATCGCCTTTTTCAGCCGGGGCCGCGTTACACCGCTCCGCGACGGAGACGCCAACGCGCGCGGCCGATCACTGGGCGCGCCCGTGTCGGGAAACCTGTTCTCCGTGCTCGGCGCCGGTGCGCTCATGGGCCGCACCATCTCGCCGGCAGACGAGGCTGACCAGGCTCCCGTCGTCGTCATCAGCTACGGTTTTTGGCAGCGATGGTTCAACGGGGCGCCGGATGTCATCGGTCGGACGCTCAGCATCGACGATCCCTCGAAGGGGGGAACGAGCAACCTCACGGTCGTCGGGGTGATGCCACCGGAGTTTTTCTTCCCCGACAAACAGGTCGAGATGTGGACGCCTGCCACCACCTACTGGCGGTTCGCGCGTGAAGCCGTCGAGCTCCACGCCGACTGGGCGCGACGGTGGACGGCAGTCGCCAGGCTGGCGCCGAGCACCAGCATCGTCGACGCGCAACTCGAGATGAATCGGATCGGCCGCGATCTTGCGGCGCGCTTTCCGAGCACGCGGCCCGACTTCCCCGGGTTCGATGTCACGGTGGCGACGATTCTCGACTCAATCACCGGCGTGAAGCTTCAGAGTGGGCTCTGGCTGCTGCTCGGTGCGACGGGACTGGTGCTGCTCGTGGCGTGCGCCAATGTCGCCAACCTGTTGCTCGCTCGCGGCGCTCTGCGTCACCACGAATTCGCGGTGCGTCGCGCGCTTGGCGGCGGACGCGCGCGTCTCGTCAGGTTGCTGACGATCGAGAATCTCCTGCTTGCCCTCGTCGGCGGCACGATCGGTGTCGGCGGCGCCGCCCTCGCCACACCGGTGTTCGGTCGCCTCGCGGCGTCGTCCGTCCCTCGCCTCGACGAGATCTCGCTCGACGTGCGAGTCCTCAGCTTCGCGGCGATCGCGACCGTAATCGCGGCGCTCGTCTTCGGCGCCGCGCCCGCATTTCGTCTCGTCCGTGTCGACCCGTTTGACGCATTGCGAGAAGGCGGTCGCGGCACCGGAAGCCGTCGCGTCACCCGCTTGCGTGCGTTCGTCGTTCTCGCCGAGTGTGCGCTTGCCGTTCTCCTGCTGGCCGGCGCCGGCTTGCTCCTCCGCAGCCTCGGGCGCGTCAACGCCGTAAATCCCGGATTCGATCCGCGCGGTGTGTTGATCGTGCGAGTGGAATGGGGACCAGAAGCATCGACGGCCGGCGAGCGAGCCAATCCGAACAACGCTGAAGTGGTGAGAGCGCGCGCGCATGAGGAATCGGCCCACCAGCTCACGACCGCACTCCGCGCCTTGCCTGGAGCGACGGACGTGGGCTTCGTCGACGATTTCTTCGTCGGTGGATCGGCGAACAAGTCGATCACGATTCCCGGCCGCGGCGATCAAAGCGGCTTCGAGGTCAATAACGGCGACGTCACACCGGACTTCTTCAGCACGATGCGGGTCCCCATGCTTCGCGGCCGCGCCCTCACGCGCGATGACGCGATGCAGAAAATCCGCGCCCTTTGGGCGCCGCCGCCGACCAACGTATCGTTTGCCGACAAGGAGCGCCTCGCGGTCGCCGAGCCCGTCGTGATCAACGAGACCTTCGCGCGCCGGTTTTTCGGCGGCGACGATCCCATCGGCAAGCGCTTTTGCATCGACCCCACCGGAAAGACGTATTGGTACGTCATCGTCGGAGTCGCCGGCGACATGCACCGCCAGGGCCTCGAGCGTGCGGCAGTGCCGGAGTACTTCGGGTCGTACATTCCGCGCCCCTTTAACCGGGCGGACCTCGTGGTTCGCACCGCGGGTGATCCGTTGGCCATCGCCCCGCTCGTTCGCCAGGTCATCGCTCGCGTGCCGGGCACCGTCGTGGCCAGCGTGGCGACCGCCGACGCGCAGTTCGGCGCCTTCGCGGCAACGCGGCGTCTCGAGACTTCGTTGCTGGTGGCTTTTGCGGCGCTCGCCCTCACGCTTGCGTCGGTCGGCATATTCGGCCTCGTGCACTACGCGGTCGCCGAGCGCACGCGCGAGATCGGCATTCGCATCGCACTCGGCGCGACGCCGGCGGACGTGCTTGGGGCGGTTGTCGCCCAGGGCATGCGTATGCCGCTCGCCGGAATCATTCTTGGTCTGACCTTCGCCGTCGGCTTGACGCGAACGATGGCGCACCTGCTATTCAACGTCGGCGCGACGGACCCCATAACGTTCGCGACGGTGGCGTTCGTCCTCGCCACCGTCGCGTTCGTCGCCTGCTATCTCGCCGGCCGTCGGGGTTCGCGCGTCGACCCGGTGCAGGCGCTTAGAGAATTCTAAGGAGCTACTGCTGGCAGCCCGCGAACGGGCTGTTCGCCTTGGGACCGTCCACCTTCACACGGTGGTCGAGATTCGCGACGCGCGTCGCGATGTCGAACACGAGCTTGTCGACGCGCGCCATGTGCTGATACTGGATGTACTCCGGCTCGTCCGTCACCTGGTGATAGTCGGCGTGGCCGCCCGTGGTGAAGAAGATCACCGGAATCCCGTAGCGGGCGTAGTTGGCGTGATCGCTGCGGCAATAGATGTTCTGCGGATGTCCGTTCGCATCCATCGCGTAATCGAACTTGAACGGCATCGGCTGCTTCGTGCTCACGTCCTCGGCAATGTCACCCAGCTCGGTGGAGAGCCGGCGTGACCCGACGAGCTGCACGTAGTTCGCCGCGCCAGTGAGCTCGACGTCGTCCTTGCTGCGGCCCGTGACGTCGCTCGCTTCGCCGCGACCCACCATGTCGAGATTGAGATCGGCGACGATCGAGTCGAGCGACACCGTGGGGTGGTTCGTGAAGTACTGCGAGCCCCACAGGCCCTTCTCTTCGCCCATCTGCCAGATGAAGATGAGCGAACGCTTCGGCTTCACCGGCCCCCGGGCGAACGCCTCGGCGATCTCGAGGATCGACACACTGCCTGAGCCGTCGTCGTCCGCGCCGTTGCTGATCGAGTCGGGCCGCGCCGGATAGATCTTGCGGAGCGAATCCTTGATCGCGTTGATCCGCGCCCACTGCTCCGCCGTTGGCGGCGCGGCGTTGCGGGTATCGGCACCCTCGACCCGCGCGACGATGTTGTAGGCCTTGAGCGAATCGTGCTCGACGACCGGCCGCGCGGCCGACATGCCGACGTGGTCCGAGTGGGCGCCGATCACGACGTACTGTCCGCGCAACTTTGGATCGCTTCCTGGAATGATGGCGACGACATTGCGCGTCGGCGCCGGAATAGTCTCGACGCGGACGTCGATCGTCTCCGCGGCGCCGACGTCACCGCGCACCGCGCTCTGAACGGACTTGCCGAGCAGCGCCGCCGCCACGGTTGACGTAATCGTGCCGGCAAGCAGTTGCTGCCCACCGCCAAAGCCACCGCGGCCGCCGCGACCGCCGCGCCCGGCCGCCGCTTCGGGATGCGCCGTGTTGTACGCCGCGCGCCCTTCCGTCTGTGCGGTATCGTTCAGAGTGAAGGCGAGGCGCGGTGGGGCGATCGCCGGAACTACCGTGAGGATTGCCACCGCGCCACTCAACGAATTGGCCGCGCCCACGCCTCCGCGTCCCCCGCCGAATCCGCCGCGGCCGCCCACGGCGCCCGTCACGAGGACAACCTTGCCTCGGACTTGATCGGCCGTGAGCATGTTCGACGTATCAGCAAGCGCGCCGGCGAAGATCACGTCGCCCGAGACTTTGCGATCTGCTCCGAGCGCCGTGATCGAGAAGTCCTGATTCGGCTTGAACGTCGTCGAGCCGCTGGTAATGGACGAACCCGCCCCGAGCACACGAGCCGTGACGGGCAGATTCTGGAAATACGTGCCGTTGTCGCCGGCCGGCTTCAGGCCGAGGCGCCTCACCTCGGCTTCGATGTACGCTGTGGCACGCATCGCGTCCGGCGTCCCGGCTTCGCGTCCTCGCATCGAGTCCGCGGCGTAGATGTATAACCGCGTCATGAGGTCGCACGCGGTGATGTCGGCGACGGTCGGGCCACCGCTATACGCGAGTGGCATCGCCCCGCCGACGATCGCGGGGCATTTCTGCTGCGCCGAAAGCCGCAACGACGTTCCGGCAAGGATGATGGCGACGCACGCGACGCGCCGCGCCAATGATTGATGGGTCACGGTTGGAACGCTCTTTGTGGGGGATCGCCAGGCCACGCCCGGCTCTTTATGATACTAAATTCAAGCCCGTTGCGTTGAACCCGTTTCCCCCAGTCTCTGCCGGCCGGTGCGGCGGCTGAATCCGATGCCGTGAAGCGCGAATCCGTCATACTCAGCTGGAGCGGTGGGAAAGACAGCAGCCTGACTCTCGCGGGATTGCGCGGCGATCCGCGATACGACGTCGTCGCCCTCCTCACGAGCGTTACGCGTGCCTACGATCGCGTGAGCATTCACGGCGTCCGACGCGAGCTGCTCCACGCGCAGGCCGCGGCCGCTGGACTGCCACTCCTCGAGATCGAGCTCGAGCCGCAGTCGTCCAACCCTGCCTATGAGGCGGCTTTCTTCGGTGCTCTCGATCGGTTGCGGACACGATTTCCTACCGCAACAACGATCGCCTTTGGCGATCTCTTTCTCGAGGACGTTCGCGCGTATCGCGAGCGTCTGCTCTCCGGCTCCGGTTTCACTCCGCTATTCCCGATTTGGGGACGCGACACGCGCGCGCTCGCCGAAGAGTTCATCGACGCCGGTTTCGTCGCGCATCTCGTCTGCGTCGATACACAACAGTTGTCGGCGAACTTCGCTGGTCGCCAATTCGATCGCTCGTTGCTCGTCGACCTCCCGGCAAACACCGACCCCTGCGGCGAGCGCGGCGAGTTCCACACCTTCGTCTCGGCCGGACCGATCTTCGAGCACGCCATCCCCGTCGCCCATGGCGAGGTTGTTCTTCGCGAGGATCGATTTGCGTTCTGCGATCTTCTGCCGGCAATTGCGGCCGAGGCGCCGCGATGAGTGCGCCCTGCCCGACCTTTGGCTTCATCGTGCGCGCCACGGCTGATCGAGATGCGGGCGCCCTTCGTCGCACTCTGACGGAGCGCCTCGCTCCCGCCGGCCTGCTCGTCGACGACCGGCGAGAGACATCGATCGTCATCACACGCGAGGGAAGCCAGGCGACGGAAAGCGATCGTCAGCTGGTGATTGCCCTTCTCGCCGACGAGCTGAATGTAGGAAACGCGACGGTGTCCGACCTGATCGATCTGAACTCTTAAAACTGCTTTCGGAACTCGTCGAGCTGCGTGCGTAAATCGACTAGCTCGGCGCGCAGCGAGTTCACTGCATGCTCCAGCGCTTCCAACCGTCCACTCTCGGCTACCGCGCTCAGTGTGACCGCCTCGGGCACGTCGGCCGGTGCGTCCCCCGACAGGAGATGCGCGTAGCGACTGTCCTTCTGTCCCGGACGGCGCGGCAGACGGGCGACGAGCGGCGCTTGTCGGTTGATCAACGCGTCGAGCGTCGACTCGACTTTCTCGAGATCGGGAAAATCGAACAGGCGATTGCTGCGCCCCTTGATCTCGCCCGGCGTTTGCGGTCCGCGCAGCATCAACACGCACATCGCGGCGAGCTCAGGCCCGTCGAGGTTCAGCGACTCCATCATGAGATGGCGAAACTTCATGACGCGAGAACCGCTCTGCTGCACCGCGCGCACGAGCGACCGTTGGCGCAGATCGTTGACCGTCCGGTTGACGGTGCCCTCGTCGAGATTCATCACCGGTTCGCGCGCCGACGTCTGGTTACACGCGGCGACGAGCGCGTTGAGCGATAACGGATAGTTGTCCGGCGTCGTGATCTCTTTTTCGATCAGCGCGCCGAGGACGCGCACGGCGATCGCATCGAGCGGTGGCTGCACGTCAGGATTTGCGCTTGAACGTCCCGACGAGCACGGCCTTCCCCCGCACATGACCGGCCATCGCCGCCATGACCGCCGCCCTCGTCGCGGCCGGTGCGGCGCCGACTGGAGGGACGTCGATCGTCGCATCGAGCGCGTAGAGCTCGAAGACGTAGTGATGCGTCGGCCCGTTGCCCGGCGCGGCGGGACCGCGATAGTACGGACCGCTCACGCTGATCTGTCGAGCGCCGTCGGGGAGCTGCGGTCCTTGAGGAACGCCCTCGGGAAGCGATCGCGCGGCGGCAGGGATGTTCCAGACCAGCCAGTGTAGCAAGTCGTCGCCGTTGCTTCCCGCGGCGTCGAGGTCGTGCACGACGAGCGCGAAGCTCACGACGTTGCTGTCCGGCACTCCGCTCCACGCGAGCGGTGGCGACACCTCGACGCCCGGCTGCGCGAACTTGATCGGGATCGCGCCGCCGTCCGCGAAGCCGCTCGACGTCAGGGTCATCACTTGAATCGCGCGACCGCGTCCACCGCCGCCGCGACCGCGCTGCCCCGCTGGTGCTCCGGCGGGTGGTACTTGTGCGATGCTCTCTCGCACGAGCACGAGCAGCGCAGCTGTCGTCAGTAGCGCGCCCGAAAGACGTCGCAGCGCGCGCCTCACTTGAATGACGCCGGTTGCAGTTTTCGCCACGCGTCGTAGCGCATGCGCAGCGTCTTCACCGGATTGAGATTCTCCCCGGGCTTGATCGCGTTTGGTCCGCCTTGCGCCGGTTGATTCACCGTGAGGTACATCGTGTACTGACCGTTGTTGTGCGAATCGCCGTTCGTGTCGTTTCGCTCGGCCATCAGGATGTACGCCACGTGCGCCGTCTTGGAGTCACAGGGAATCGCGGGCGCCGAGCCGTCTTCGGGCGGTGGCGGACAGGTGCATCGGCTGTCACCCCCCGCCCCGTCCGCGGCTTCCATCGCCGCCATCACCCGGTCGGTGATCGCGCCGTTGGTCGACAGAAAGGCCTGCACCGCCTTCGGCACAACTTCACCCGGTCGAAGAATGTTTCCTTGAATCGAGTAATAGATCTGCGTTCCGGGGACGCGACCCTGGATATCCTGCGTCACGTACCCGTTGGACAGACCGGAATGGCCGGCGCTTCGCCCTTGCAGATCGAGAATCCCGAACTGGCGTGACTGAAATGCCGGATCGGCCGACAGCAGCTCGATGATCTTCTCCGGCGCGGTGCCTTTCTGTAGCTCGGCGAACACCAGCATCTGGTTCGCGTGCGTGTTATCGACGCCCGCCTGGCAGGCGGCGATCCCCTTTCCGGGGACGACGACCGCCTGCACGCCCTTGAGAAATGCATCGTCGCGATCGACGCACGTCGCCGATGCGATCACGATGCGTCCCGTGCTGAGGTCTACGGCGATGACCGACCATGTGGCCCGCGCCACACTCGGCCCTAGCGCGCTGAGAAGCAGCCCGGCGACAAGCGATCGAAGGAGAGGACGCACGTTGCGCTCGATTGACGGAAGTGGCGGGAATTAGGGTTGAAAAACCGGCCGGCGCAACCCTTCCGGTTTGCCGTGTTTGCCAGGATGATTGGGTCAACGAAAAACCGGGTTCATGACACACACCGCTTCCGCCGTCGGGTCGATCGGTTTGCACGGGACGCCTACGTCGCCGGGCGTTCGTCGCGCTTCGTGGGTCGAGCGCTACAGCTGGGCGCTCTATGACTTCGCGAACACGATCTGGTCGATGAACATCTCGTCCTTGTATTTCGCGACGTGGCTCGTCGTCGACCTCGGATCCTCGAATTCCGCGGTGGCGTGGGGCACCGCCCTCGCGTCGATCCTCATGGCGGTCTCGGCGCCGGTGTTCGGTGCGATCTCCGACGATCGGCGGCGACGCAAGCCCTGGGTCGTCTGGTTCACGATCGTTTCCTGCGTGGCGACCGCGGCGATCGGTTGGATCGGCGTCCATGGCGGCGTGCCATTGTACGGCGAGTCGGTTATCGGCGGCGCGACGCGCCCGGATTCCTATCACATCAGCGGCGCCCCGTTGGTGATGATCGTGATCGCGTTCACGATCGCCGGCTACTGCTATCAGGCGGCGCAGCCTTTCTACAACGCGATGCTCCCCGACCTGGTGCCCCCCGAAGAGCTCGGCCGCTTGTCGGGTATCGGCACGGCCGTCGGCTACATCGGAACCATCTTCGGGCTCGTTCTCGTCGCGCCGTTCCTCGCCGGCAACATTCCGTTCCTCGGTGATGTTCCCGGCAGCGTGATGCGTTTCCTTCATTCGGTCGTGCCGGCGACGTCGACCGGCGGGCGCGTTGCCACGTTCGTACCGACAGCAGTGCTCTTCCTGTTGTTCTCGCTGCCGATCTTTTTCTTCTGCCACGACCGCAATCCCGCGCCGAGCGGAACAAGAGTCGATTGGCGGCGCGCGTTCGCCGAGGTACGACGCACGCTTCGCGATGCACGCGAGCATCCGGGGACGCTCCGCTTCATCATCGCCTCCCTCATTTATCAGGACGCGGTCGGCACGGTCGTCTTCGCGCTGGGACTTTTTGCGATCAAGGCCGTGGGATTCGAACAGGCCGATGTCAACAAGGTCTACATCGTCCTCACCGTTCCGGCGATCATCGGCAGCTACGTTGTTGGCCGCCTCGTCGACCGGATCGGCGCGAAGCGAACGCTCGTCGGAGTGATCGTCGGATTCGGTGGCTTGCTCATGACGATGTCATTCTTCCCGGGCAAGTCGGCGTTCTGGACGATCGGTGCGGCGATCGGCCTCGTGTTCGGTGGGGTGCCCGCCGCCGAGCGTCCGTTGCTGCTCAGTCTCGTCCCGGAAAAGGACGCGGGCCGCTTCTTCTCCTTGCTGCTCCTCTCATCGCGC
>DATLPC010000028.1:0-14824 GCA_035535975.1 Gemmatimonadaceae bacterium
CGCCGTCCTCGGTCAGCACCGTCTTCGGCGTCGTCCCGTTGCGATGATTGGCCTGCGCCGGCGGCTTCGTCTCGCCCGGCGCATAGCCCAGATGGTGCGTGAGCTCGCCACTGAGCATCCGCTCCATCAGCGCCTTCTTCATCTGCCGAAAGAGCGTCTCGACGTCCTCGGTGGTCGATGCGTCGCCGATCAGCGCATCGAGGGCGGCCGGATCGAACCCGTGCTCCGCCCCCGGAGTCTGTTTTCCTTTCTTCGAGTGAGCCATACCGACCCTCCTAGGTCAGAGTATGGCCTCACACACAGAATTTCGGACAGGCCCGCGGCGAGCACTCGAATGTCGCCGCCCGCCCTTTGTTACTGCTCCTGCGATTTCGGCTACGGCGCCGTCCATCCGCTTCTTGTCAGTCCCGGTCGCAGTCAGTTCCGCTGGTGGTCAGTCCCGCTCGTGGTCAGTCCCGCTCGTGGTCAGTCCCGCTGCTGGTCAGTCCCGCTCTTTGTCAGTCCCGCTGGTGGTCAGTCCCGCTCGTTGTCAGTCCCGCTCTCTGTCAGTCCCGCTTCCCCCGGTTCCCACCACCCTCCGCCCAAACAGAAACCGCCGTCTCAACTTCTCGACGTACGGATCCTTCCTCTCTCCCAGCCGCTCGACGGCGTATCCTCCCCTTCCGAGCGCGAGATGCACCATCCTCGCTCCGCCGAGCGCGATCCCGACATGGGTCACTCGTCCGTCTTCCCGGTCTGAGAAAAACAGCAGATCCGCCGCTCGGAGCTCTCCGATGTCGCGTCCGGCGTCTTCGCCTCGTTCCGCCTGCTGCCATGCGTCGCGGGGCAGCTGCAATCCGTGCAACGCAAAAACACTCTGCACGAGCCCCGAGCAGTCGGCTCCCCAGGGTGTCACGCCTCCCCACAGGTAGCTCGTTCCCTCGAAGAATCGCTGCGCGCTGGCGACGATCGCGTCGGGGGCGAGTGGAAACCGGCGCGGCCGATCGTCGGTGTCGATTGCCTCGCCCGACGTTGCGGTTTCGTCGGGAGATAGAATCGCGCGCAGCGGGAGCGCGCGGCCTCTACCGCTTTCGGTGCTCGAGCGCGTAATGCAGCCGAGTGAAATGCGCGCCGTCGTGCGGCTTTGCCGGGCGCCGGCGGCAGGCGAGCGCGCGAGGAACCCGGAGTGCATCCATCCCTCGTAGTCGTCCGCGCCGCGGACGCAGACCCAATCGCCCTCTTCGTCCAGCACCGACAGGCGGTGACCGGCGAGCTGCTGCGAGATCATCTGACTGGCGATGCGCGGCTCGCCGTGTATCGGTGCGATCGGCGTGCGCACGATCGCCTCGTACAGCACCGACGACGTCGTCGTGAGCGGCTTCGATTCAGTGGCCATTCGTGTCGGCAATTCCTGGAATCCCCTCACGCCCTTTCGCGAGCACGACGGCCCGCTCGAGAGCGCGTTCGAGTGCGAGGGCGGCCATCACTCCGGCCGCCGCGGGTGGCGCGTCGAGCGGGTCGCCCGTCACCGGCGCCACCGCGAATACAATGTCACCGTCGAAGGCCGTGCCGCACGGTGAGATACGCCGGAAAAATGCCGCCGTCGCGGCGCGCGCGAGCGCGGTCAGCTCGGTGGACGACATCGCGCGGTTCACGCCGACGATGGCGAGCGTCGTGTTCCGCAGCGCAAGCTGTTCGAGCAACGCCGCTGCCTTCGTCGATGCTCGCGAGAGCACGGCCGAGGTGTCCAGAAAGCCGCCACCCTGCCCCCCACCTTCCCGACGTGCGCCGGCGATGATTCTGCCGTTCGCGTCGCGCACATCGCCGAACGCGTTGACGACCGCGAGCGCGAACGCCGCGACGCCGCTGTTCGGATCACCGTGCACGGCGAGTCCGACACCGCCCTTCATCGCCAGCGATGGTCCACCGATCTTGCCCACGGTGGCTCCGGTGCCGGCGCCGACCGAACCTTCCGCGATTTCACTGCTGCGCGCCGAATCCGTCGCGGCGTAAGCCATGTCGGCCGTCGGCCTCGCCTCGAACTTTCCGAGCGGGGCAAGGTCGAACACCACCGCGGCGGGGACGATAGGAACGACGCCCGGTCCAACTTTAAAACCGCGCCCGCGCTCCTCCATCCAGCGCATCACGCCGGCCGCGGCGTCGAGTCCATACGCCGATCCGCCGGTGAGCATGACGGCGTCGACGCGGCCGTCGACGAGATGATCGGGCGATACGGCGAGCAACTCCCGGCTCCCGGTCGCGTGGCCGACCACCGCCACGCCGGCGCGCAATGGTTCGTTAACGCCGCGCAAAACCGTGAGTCCCGTGGCGCCGCCGGCGTCCGTCGCATGTCCGACGGCCACTCCGAACCGTTCGAGGTCCGGACGTTCGCTCACTGATGTGGTTTTGGCGTGATCGTCGATGCCGGCGGCGGCGGAGCGCCTCGCTGCTTGGCCTCGCACTCGCGACAACGAATGATTCCCCGCATGTCACAATGCACGCAGAGGAACGTGCCGCAGCCCGCGCACGGGTACCCTTCCGACGCACGCTCCTCCTTGCCGCACGACCGGCAAATCATCGCATCACGCTGACCGGGGAGGGGGCTCGTCATGTTTCCAAGATAACGGCTGTCAGCCGGCCGGTGCGAGCAGCATCGACGCCACGGAGTTCAGAGCGAACGGCTTGCCAATGACCGGGTAGCCGGCCGACGATACCGCCCGGGCGGCCGCGCTTTCGGGATCGCCAGTCGCGAAGACGATGCGACGCGGCGCGCGTCCCTTTTTCTCCAGGACGCGCAGAACGTCGTCCCCGTCCGCGTCGGGAAGCCGGAGATCGAGTAGCAGCGCGTCGTACTCGCCGCAGGATGCCAGCTCGACGCCCTCGGCAGCGTTCGCCGCCGAATCCATCACATGTCCGCGCGCCTCGAAGTACATCGTCAACGCCTGGCGGAGTCCGGGCTCGTCGTCGATGACGAGCAACCGCTTCGCGGAGACCGAGATGTTTTCGCTCGAGCCATTCGCGCCGACCGTCGACAGGCCGCCGACCGGCGGCGGCGCCAAAGGCAATTCAATAGTGAACGTCGCGCCCTTCCCGGGGGTGGATTCCACGCGGATCCGGCCGCCGTGCTCGCGCACGATGCCGTCGGAAATCGACAGACCAAGTCCCGTTCCCTCGCCGACCGGTTTGGTGGTGAAGAACGGATTGAACACGCGCGACAGATGATCCGGCGCGATGCCCGGCCCCGTATCGGCAACACTGATCGTCAGCCTTTCCCCGTCGTGTTCCGTGGAGACGGTGACGACGCGCGCTCCGGACCACGCGGACAGCGCATGCTCGGCGTTCGCAAGCAAGTTGAGCACGACCTGCTGCAGCTGGAACGCGTCGGCCATCGTCGGCGGCATCGCCGGATCGAGACGCACGACGACATTCACTTGCGCGTTGCGGAGCGAATAGCGCCGCAGCTCGAGCGTGTCCTCGACGACTCGATTGAGATCGGTCGCGGCGCGCTCCGGCTGATGCTGGCGCGCGAAGGTCAGCAAATTCGCGACGATCTTCGCCGCGCGCTTCGCCTCGTGATGAATCGCCTCCAACGCCTCGCGATTCGTCTGGCCGGCTTCGCGCTCGTTGAGCAACAGTTGGGCGAACGCCATGACGCTGGCCAGCGGGTTGTTCAACTCGTGCGCGACCCCGCTCACCAGCTCTCCGACCGCGGCGAGCTTCTCCTGCTGTACGAGCTGCTCCGTGATGCGGACCTCTTCCGTGATATCGCGGACGATGCAGATCGAACCAGTGATCTTGCCCGCTTCTTCGCTGAGCGGCGTGAGGGTCACGGAGCACGTTGCGGTTTCCCCGGTCCAGTCGGGGTAGCGCAGCTGCGCGCGCTGCGGCGCGCCGCTCATCGCGTCACCGAACGCCTGCAAGGCGAGCTGGCGATCGCGCGGATCGACGAGCTCGACCGCCGGAGATCCGAGCAGCTGTTCGCGTGATTTGCCGCACGCGTGCACGAGCGACTGATTTGCCGATGTGATTCGCCCGTCGTGATCGACCGTGAAGATGGCGTCGAACGCCGATTCGACGAGTCTCGCATACCGCTCTTCCGACTGTGCCGCTACGTCGCGCGCCCGCCGTTCGTCCTCGACCGCCCGACGATGCCGTTCGGCGGTCTCGCTGACCTCCTCGTAGAGACGCGCGTTCGCGATCGCGACGACGATCTGGTCGGCGAGCCGCTGCAGGACATCGCCATCGTCGGTCGTGAACGGCGTCGCGCGATTGATCGCCGTCAGCGTACCGATCGGTCCGGAGCTCGAGACAAGCGGCGCGACGACGATGCGTTCGATCGTGACGTACTTGCTCGGCTGACGATAGCCGAGGATCGAGCCGACGTCGTTCTCGACGACCGGTCTTCGGCCGCGGATGGCACGACCACTGACACTTCCGTCGAGCGGGATCTCGAGACCATTCTCCGCCGCCGCGGCCCCCGCATTCGCGATCAACACGACGTAATCGCCGCGAAGCAGGCCGATCGACGCCGCCTCGCTCCCGATCAGCTCCAGCGCGTGCCGAAGGCCGATCTCCAGCACTTCCGACAGGCGAAGCGACCCATTGATCGCGCGGGCGATGTCGGCCAGCGCCTCGCCGCGTCCACGCTCGCGCTGGCTCTCCTCGAACAGCCGCGCGTTCTCGATGATCGACGCGACCTGTTGCGCGAAAAGCTCCACCATTCGGACGCGCGATGGGGCGAAGACGTCGGACTCGACGGAATCGCCCAGCACCAGTGTGGCGAGCTCGGTCCCGTCGACGGAGCGCAACGGAACGACCAGATCGCCGGATTCGGTAATCAGCGAATTGCCGATCATGGCGGACGGCTCGTTCAGGCCTGCCGCTTCGGCCCGCGGCGCCGTGTCGACACGACGGAATCCCAGCCGCTGGATCGCGCACTTGAGTATCGAGAGCCGCGTGTCGGTCGTGCGCGCCGCTTCGACGTCGACGAGCGCCTCCGAAAGCAGGAGCAGATCATCGCGCTCGCGCGCAAGCGACGCCAATTCGCGCGCGTCGGTCAACACACCGGAGCTCCAGTCGTGCGCCGAGCTGGACATCGCTTACCCCCGATGCGGCACGAGAAGCCGTAAGGCGAGCGGCTCGACGACCGCGCAGAATGGCGTCGTTCCCATCAGTTCTCCGTCCGCCTGCCAGGACTTGGGCGGCATCGCCTGAACGCGGATCTCGCGCCCTCGAACGTAGAGGACACATGGGTCGGAACGAAAGTCGCGCCGATACATGCGCCACATGATCCGAAATGCGTCCCCAATCGATCGCGGCGAGAAAAGACACCCGTCGAGCAACCCGTCATCCGTGCGAATCTCCGGTCCCAACGTCAGCCGCTCACCGAGGACGGCGCCGAAATTGGCGATCATGACCGCCGCGACCCGACGCTCGTGCATGACCCCGTCGACCGCCACCCGTACGTCGAAGAACTCCCCACGAACAATTGCGCGCAGCGCCGCGCGCGATCCCATGATGGCATACGCGAGAACACCCAATCGACGCTTCAGCCAGCCCGGCGTTTCGGCGATCATCGCCGCGTCGATGCCGACTCCGGCGGCGATGGCGAATCGCCGTCCGTTGTCGAGACGGCCGAGGTCGATCATCATCTCGTCTCCACCGAGCAGTGTCGGCACCGCCTCGTCGACGGAAAGCGGAATCCCGAGCGCGCGAGCGACGAGGTTGCCCGTTCCCCCCGCCAACACGCCGATCGGGACGGCCAGCCGCTGCTCGGCGAGCGCACCGGCGACTTCCATCACGGTGCCGTCGCCGCCGAGCACGAATACGGCGTCGTAGTGTTCCCCGTGCGTCGACACGAGCTCGGCGCCATGACCCGGGCGTTCGGTGAGCAAGACGTCACAGACGTCGAGCCGGCTGGCCAGCACGCGGTGCGCGTGATGGAGGAGCCGTTTGCCGCGTCGCGAGGCCGGGTTGGCGATGAGCATCGCCTTCCGGATCAGAAGCGCCACGTGTGCGAGAGGGAAATGCTGAAGTTTTGAGGCGTCGGCACCACGCCGATGAAGCTCTGCTTGCCGCCGCAGGTGCGCGTGACGGTCGCCGGATCGTAGGCACCCTGGACCGAGAGGCGATCCGTAACGCGATACTCGACCTTGGCTCCGGCACCGGCGAGCCAGTTTGCTCCTGTGAATCCTGTTTCCCCACTGAACTGACAGAACCCGGTATTCACGCTGAGGAAGAGATCCTTCGTGACCTGCTTCTCTGCCCCAATCGTCGACGAGTACAGGTAATCGGTGAGCCTAAGGTTGGAAAAAGCCCCCGTGTTTTCGGCTTGAGCCCCGTTCGTGGTCCCAAGCTCGAAGCGGAGTATGCCGAGGCCGGGAACGCTTTGACGAATACGGTCGGCCGCGACAGCACTGAGCGTCGGCGCGAGAAGCGCGAGGACTTGCGAGCCACCGTTGGCGGAGCCGAAGTCGAAGCCGGGCTTGCCGGTCAGCAGATAGCTCAGCAGATCGGTTTCCGAGATCGTGTAGTCGGCGTTGCTCTTGAGATCGATCACCGGATACGGCAGCAGCGGCCCGTACAGATTGACGATCACGCCAAGGTCGCGATCGTGGTACTGCTTCACGTTGTACTGCGCGAAAATATTCAGCGTCGGATTTTCGGGGTCGCCCGCGAAGGTGACTGTCCCCCCGGTCTGCACCTGGAACTCACGCTGCAGCGGTCCGAGATTCAGGTTGTACGTCCCGCCCGCCGTCATCAGGATTCCCTCGAGCGAGAGCCGGGGAATCAATTGACCGGTCGATGCGAGAGTCCGCGTCGAAAGATCTGTTCGCGTGACGACGCGGAGGTCGCCGGTCAGCCGCACGTTTGCTTCACTCGAGCGTAGTCTCACGTCATTGCCGAGCACGACGGACACATTCGAGATGGCGAGGTTGGTGATCAGTCTCTCGAGCATCGCGTGCGTCTGTTGTGCTCCGGCCGGTGTGACGCTCTCGGGCACGAATTCCACCGCGCGCTTGCGCGCCAGATCGCGATCGGGCAAGAAGATCGCGCCCCTGTCCACGACGATCGGTCCGCCGGAGAGAACCGGCGAGTTCAGGTCCCCCTTCAGCCTGATCGAATCGCGGAAGCTGACATACAGGTCGGCAAGCGAGCGCCGATTGATCGCGTGGAAATTCGACGCGCCAAGCCTGAACTCGAACGACGGCGTGGCGTTTCTCTGCGTCAGATTCTTTACCCAGCCCGTCAACCGGGACGTCCCTCGGTCGCGGCCATCTTCCGTCTCGCCGGACAGAGCGACGAACACGCTGTCCTGGCCGGCGAGCGTCCCAACCCCCTCGAGCTTGCCGTTGATGTTCTTGATCAATACGCCCGTCTGCTGACGCAGAAGCACCGACCCGCCAGCGATGTTCACCGTGCCCTTGAGCGACGGCGACCGGGCGAGCCCAGAAACGCTCACATTCGCCGACAGGCTTCCAGACATCTCGGCGCCCTTCGGCAAGAACGCCTTGAGTAGTGACAGATCGGTGGACGGTGCGACGATCGAGCCGCTAATCGTGTCGTTGCGCACGCGCATGCTGAACAGTGAGACATCGACCGGCACATCGGCGACCGCTCGCAGCGCGACGCTGTCCTTCCTCGTCACCACCAGGCTGTCGAGCAGGAAATGGCGGAGCCCGATCCTCACGTTCGCCGTCGCCCGAGTGACGTCCACGCCACTCCAGTTCGCGTTGCCCACGTTGGCGGCAATTTGGACCCGCGGGTCAACCTTGGTCCCCGCAACGGAGAGGTCGAGCGCCCCCACGCCAGAGAGCGTGTCGCGAAGCCGGGCCAAAATCCCGACGTCGCGGAGAGGCACGTTCAACGCACGCACCCTTCCATATACCGCACCGACGGTCGGCACGTCGCCGGTCACCACGACGAGCGACGAGTCGCGGTTGCGCAGCACCAGAGAGTCGACCCGGATCCCACCGGCCGTGTCGACCGCGATTGTGGCGCGTGACGCCATGCGCCACTGACTCTCGCCAATCGTCGCCGCCAACGAATCCACGACGGCAACACGCTCGGCGCTCTCGAAGCTGGCAGCGCCCGACGCCGAGGCGGCGATTACGTCGCGGTTGCGCGCGCCCAATCGGAAGCGCACGTGCGTCGAGTCTTCGATGTCCACCCGACCACCCAGGCTGTCGAGCTCAACGCCGCCCAGCACAACGGAACCCGCAGTCGCCGCGACCGTTCCCCGACGCGCGTGGAGCAGGTCCGTAATGCTCATCGTAGCTACGACGGAATCGGCGCTCGTGCCGTTCATGAAAAGATTGGCGGCACGCACGGAGTCGATCAGCGTCAACTTGTCCAGCGTTCCGCCGAGCGTCCCGCGGACTTCGACGTACCCGGTCAATGAATCCGCCGCCGCGCTGTCAGGCTCGTTCACGCTGGCGAGATAGCGTCGGAGACCGCCGAGCGAGTCGACGATCGCGGTGAAATGCAGCAGCGAATCGCCGCGGCCGCCGGGAAGGCCGATCGCCCCCCACGCCACGACGCGCGCCGCGGCGGTACGGACGTTCAAAGTATCAACGATCCGCATTCGGCCGTCACCGAATGCCAGTTGTGCCTTCGATGGATAGACTCGAATGCCGTCGATGTCCGTCCGCTCGATCTCCAGGTTGGCCATGCCCTTGATGTCCGCGGCCGACGGGCCCGCGGCGTCCACCTGGTACTGGCCGCTAATCATCCCGGTGGGAAGCTTCGGCGCTGAGACGATCTGCGCGAGATTGAGCCCGCTGAAGTGGCCGGCTCCGTGCGCGCCGTACCCGCCAACCGAATCGATGTCCACGCGACCGTCAAAGCTGAACGCGCCGAGCGGGCTTTGCAGCGACGCCGTGAGCTCGAGATCCGGTGAGCTACCGCGCGCGCGAATCGGGCCGCTCCAAACTCCGCGGAGCGGAATCGCCGGATACGACTGGGAGAGCCACGCCATCGACAGTGGCTGCGCGCTCAGGTTTACGTCGTACAACATGAACGGATCGCCGTACGTGATCCGTCCGCTTCCCGTGAAATGCGACGGCTCGACGTTCCCATCCGTGAGCGTCACCGAGGCGTTCGAGAAACGGACGTCGAGCCACGACGAGTCGAGCCGCGCTATCCCCGACGCGAATCCGCGGAGTCGCGGGAAGCTCGGATACAAGTACTCGATCGTCCGCAGGTCGATCGAGCCGGCGTTGACGTCGAAGCCGCGAAAGACCGTAAATGCCGGATAGAGGATGTTGAGCTCACCCTTGCCGGAAAAGCTCGAGACCGCGCCTCGAACGTGAGCGTCCCGGAACGTGCCGCGGGCGTCGTCGACGACGAAGTTGGTCAGCGGACCACCACGCCCGCGAGCCGTGGCGAAGATCTGTCCCTGCCAGTCCACCGGAAACGGTTTCCCGGAGAGCGTCCGCAACAAATCGAAGTCCACCGGATCCCCGTGCAGATTGACGTCGCGAACCAGTAGCACGGGCGCGCCGATGCCGAAGGACATGTCGCCCGTCAGGTGCGACTTCGTGCTCCGCACATCCATCCGCGTGAGCTTGAAGTTCACGATCTGCTCGTTCGGCGGTGCATCGTTCCTGATCGTCAGGTCGACCGTGCCACCACCGGTGCGCGGCAAGTCCGGGTAAACCCAGTTCACGTCGTCCAACGACACCGTGTCGGCACGAATAGCAATGTCGTAGCGGACAGGTCGGTCGCTGCCCCACCAGACCTTTCCTTGTCCATGTCCGTGCGACGCGGGGAGGGAGAAGCGCGGAACCTGGAACCAGAGCGAATCACCGAGCTTCCGGGCCGTCGCCACCACGTTCCGGAACTTGAACGTCGGCTCGTACTCGTCAGCCGACAACGACGCGACGCGAAACTCCATACCGAACTTTCGGTCGCTGTCCGGATCGGCGAGACGCACATGCGAGATCAGCGCGTTGGCATTTCGCCAGGCGTATAAGCGGCCGAAGCCGTCGAAGGTACGCGACACCGCTTTTTGCGGATTCTCGAGGTGCACCTTGATCACGCTGTCGCGAACGCGCCCCTTCAGCGAATCGTCCGGCGTCCAACGCATGGTGAGGAGGAAGGTCGCGTCCGTGACGGTCGCCGTGTCGATGACGATGTAATCGCCGAGGCTGCGGCGCGTCACGTCCTTGAGCGGCGGCGGACCGCCGCTCGAGGGAAAGATCTCCTTGTAGTTCCAGGAGTAGTCGTTGTGCTGGACGATGTGGACGTACGGGTGCTGCACCGACGCGCGACGGATATAGATGCGGTAGTCGAGAATGTCGCGCGGGTTGTACGAGACGCTCACACGCCCCGTGCTGAGAAAGAGATCGCCCCGCTTGTCGCGGATGGCAAATGTGTCGACGGTGAAACCGGTCAGGAAATTCCCCGTGACTTTTCCGATGTACACCGTTCCGCCCTTCGCCGCGCGCGCGATGAGCGGCGTGGCGATGTCGCGCACCCAATCGCGTCCCCGCTGCGTTCGCGTCACGAACAAGACCGCGGACACCGCGAGGAGTCCGAGGAACGCGAACACGATCAAGGCGACCAGCGCGACGAGCTTCCGGCGCTTCATCTAGAACGAGGTACCGATCGAGAGAGTCTTCGTGAGGCGGTTCCAAAACTGCGCCGAATGATGCGGCGAATAGGCGGCCGGACAGGTCGTGTTCTGCGACAGCTTGCCATCGACTACGCGGAATGGCACGGGCGGCGTTCCCGGCGGCGTGAGGCAGACGAGAGGCGCGCCCCCACCGAAACCGGGAGAGTCCACCCCTGCCGCAAAGTATGCCGGACCCGCCGGACTCGCATTCGGGTTATACCCCAGGTTGAACTGAATGGGACCGATCGGCGAGAAGTACGCGATTCCCAGCCCTGGTGTGACGGAGAGCGGCTTCACGTTCACACCCGGCGTTCCCGCGCTCCGAACCCACACCTGCCCCGCGTCCACGAATGGGACATACTCGAGCACCTGCGGAAAAAACGGATCTCGGAGCCGAAGCTCGGCGTTGAGCACGAGCAATCGGTTCCCACCGGTCGGCACCGGTCGCGCGGGCTGTGCGTCCGCGTTGAGGACGGCGATTTGGGAACCGTCGGGCAGCGTCGACACCTTGAACTGATCGCGGTCCATGAGGTAGACGAGAGGACCGAGCTCGTTCTGCGGGTACCCGCGCACGCTCGTTGCTCCACCGGCGTAAAGCCGTTCTTGCGGTGGCGGAAGGCGCGTGCCCTGCGACGCCTCGCCACCTCCGATGAGGCCGCCCCGGACTCGCAACGACACCACCGTCCGCGACGTCACGGCGCGGAAAACTCCCGCGTCCATCGTGATCTTGGCGAACGACTGCGATGCGTCCGATCCGGTGATCGTCCCGGCGCCGCGCACTTCACTCCCGATCACATAGCCGGACTTCGGCGCGATCGGGTTGTCGAGCGTGTTCTTCTGCAGCGACACACTCAGGATCCCGAGACGGCGGTTGCCCTCGACCTCGGCGCGCTCCTCCTGCGTGCATAGCGACTGCACGTAGCAGAGATAGGCCGGCTCGGCGTCGGTTCGACCATACTCGAGCGTGTACCCAACGCGACCGGGAAGTCCTCGGCCGAGCTCACGACTCGCCGATACGTCGAGACCGATGTAGGTCGTTCGCAGATACGCTTCCCACGCGCTTCGACGCTCAGTATACGCCGAGTACGACGGGACCCAGTGGCCGCCGAATAGCGTCGGACGCCGCACGGTCGCGCCCGCGTAGTAGTTCAGGTGCGAGCTGAACACGCTGTCCGGGTTCAAACTCTGACAAATCGACTGGCGGGCGAAGTTCACTCCGTTGGCATAACCGACCTTGGAAACACGGGCCGTGAGCTCGAGGCGCTGCGCATGGTCGAGGAAATTCTTGTCCGTGTACTGCCCGCCCAGCCGGAAGCAGTCGAGCGTCGCCCACCCCTCTTCATGGGTGATCTCGTGCATGTAGTCTTCGCGGAGATCCACCCCGACCCGGACGACGCTGTCGCTGAGTTTGGCCGTTGAATCGAGGCCCACGCTCACATGCCGGTAAACGCCGAGGTTGTACAAATTCCGAGATGCGTCGACGAGCGATCGATCGCTGTACCGGTCGCCGGAGCGAAACCCGAGAAGTCCCAGGACGACGCTGCTGTCGATCTCGGGGGGACGATTCTCCCTCACATTCGCGCTTCGGACGGCGATCGTGCCGAACCGCGCCCGGTCTCCAGTCTGTACTTCGAGCTGCACTTCGGCGCGGTGCTCGGGCTTGTGCGCGTCGTACGAAGGAAACACCGTCGCCGCCGGGTAGCCGATGTGGCGAAGCCGAATCGTGATCGAGTCGGTTTGATTGGCGAGCTGCAGACGGCCGAATCGCCGGCCAACGGCGAG
Source organism: Gemmatimonadaceae bacterium (assembly GCA_035535975.1). GTDB lineage: Bacteria > Gemmatimonadota > Gemmatimonadetes > Gemmatimonadales > Gemmatimonadaceae > JAQBQB01. The sequence continues at coordinate 12,377 of DATLPC010000028.1, forward strand.
CGGAAGGTCGCGCAGAATCGTGGCGCGGTCGGCAACCGAATCCAGGCCGGTGATCGTCAGCGAGTCGAGAGTGAGCGGCTGGCCCTCATTGATGCGGAACGTCACGCGTACCGGCGAGCCGGACGCCGGCGTTACGACGGTGTCGACCTTCGTGTCGTAGAAACCGTTGATCTCGTAGAAGGCTTTGAGGTTCGCGACATCCTGGGCGAGCCCGTCGCTCGGGTAGCAGCGCTTCGTGCCGAAGATTCGGAAATACCGGCGGGCGAACGACGAGGGGGTCGTGATGACGATCGTCGATAGCTGCCCTGCATCGAAGGTTTTATTTCCCTCGAAACTGAGCGAACGAACTTCTTTCTCGTTGGGCTGGTCGCAATCGACATCCTGCGCCCGAACCGCCGTCGGAAGAAAAAAGGCAATGAGCGCCGCAAGCGCGAGTCGAGCGAGCGGATCGCTCTTTGCAGACATTCGGTCCTCGTGAGTCCCTCGGCCACGTCTGGCCCGGGAAGCGCTGATCATCGTAACACCACCCGACGCTGGCGGTACGACGCAGAACGCGCCCGCGCGGGACTACCTCCGGCGGGCGCATCCGATTGACGCTTAACGGCGGGAAACAGTAAGTTCTCGCGCGACTTAGCCACTGTCAATGGAAGACGAACGACCGCTCATCGTACTTCTGGTGGCAGTCGCGCTCAGCCTCGCCGCGTGCGGGTCGCCTGGCGCGCCATCGCGCCACGAAATCATCGACTCCCGCGACACCTACGACCCGCGTTCACTCGACCCGGCCCTCTCCACCGACGTGCCAACCGGCCGCGCGGTAGCCTACGTCTTTGATGGCCTGACCCGTTTCACCCCGGACGCCCGCGTCGAGCCAAACCTCGCCGAACGATGGGACGTTACCCCTGACGGCCTGCGCTACACCTTCCATCTCCGACGCGGGGTGTCCTTTCAGGATGGACGCCCCTTCACCGCGCGCAACGTCGTCCGCAGCTGGCGGCGCGCGCTGGAGCCGGCGACGAAGAGCGGCGCCGCGCAGTTTCTCTTTCCGATCGCCGGCGCGAAGGATTTCAACGGCGGAAAGGCGACAAGCATCTCCGGTCTCGCCGCGCCCAACGACTCGACGCTCGTCGTCACTCTCGCCGAGCCGCTGGCCATTTTCACCAAGATGATGGCCATGCCGGTCGCCTCGGTCGTCCCCGACAGCGTGCCGGCGAACTTCGGCGAGCATCCTGTGGGTACGGGACCGTGGAAGCTCGTCGAATGGAAACACGACGACTACCTGCTCTTCACGAAGAACCCGTCCTACTTCGGCGGCGCGCCGAAAGCCGACACCCTTCGCGCTCGCATCATCGCCGAGCCGAGCACCGCCGTCGCCGAGTACGAGAGCGGCAACGTCGACGTGCTTCAGATTCCCGCGGCCGAGGCGTCCGACTGGATGGAGGACGAGAGCCGAAAGCCGATGCTCATGTCGACACCGGCGCTCGAGCTGGTCTACATCGGCATCAACACCACGCGCGGACCGCTCGTCGACGCGCGCGTCCGCCAAGCCATCAACTACGCCATTGACGTCAACCGCATCATCGAACGGCTCATCGGCGGACGCGGCACACGCGCGGCCGGCGTCGTCCCTCCCGCGCTCGGCGGCTACGACAGCACGCGGAAACCGTATCCGTACGATCCGGCGAAAGCCAAGCAGTTGCTCGCTTCCGCCGGCCACGCAAACGGAATAGATGTCGAGCTCTGGACCTCTACGACCCCGATCTATTTGAGAATCGCCGAGACGGTGCAGGCGTATCTCAACGCCGTCGGCATTCGCGTGAAGATCGTGCAACGCGAGTCGGCCGCCGCGCGCGGAGCGGCACGCAAGGGCCAGACGGACATGATCCTCAAAGACTGGTACGCCGATTATCCGGACGCCGAGGATTTTCTCTACCCGCTGTTGCACACCACGAATCGGGGCGTTGGCGGCAACGTGTCGTTTTTTTCAAATCCGCGATTCGATTCGCTGGTGACGGCGTCGCGTCGCGAGCTCGACGAGGCCAGGCGCAACGCGCTCTACCAGCAGGCTGATTCGATCGCGTTCGTCGAGGCGCCGATGGTCTTTCTCTACTTCTATAATGAACTGTACGCGGTGCAGCCCTGGATCAAGCACTTCGTGCCCCCGGTGATCTTCAACGGGCAGCGCTGGCTCGACGTCACGATCTCGACGGCGAAGCCATGAGCCGCTTCATCGCGCGCCGGCTTCTTCTTGCCATTCCGACGCTGTTCGGCGTGCTCGTCGTCGCCTTCTTGTTGCTCTATGTCGCCCCGGGCGACCCTGTCGAGGCGATGGTCGGCGAGCGCGCCGACAGCGCGACGATCGCCCGCCTTCGCGCCGAGCTCCATGTGGACGACCCACTGCCACAGCGCTTCGGCCACTATGTGAGTCGCGTGGCGGTCGGCGATCTCGGT
>DATLPC010000029.1:0-36233 GCA_035535975.1 Gemmatimonadaceae bacterium
GTCGCGGCGACCGGTGACAACCAAGGGCCCTGCTGCCACCGGGCCTCGGTCTCGCCGGGGTGCGTCACCGGCGCGCAATAGTGGACGTCGCCGCGCGCCACGACGATGAGCCAGCCCGCGGCACGCATCGCGTGCGGCAGCCCGCGCAGGCGCAGCTCGAGGCGGCGAAGGTTACGGTCGAACACCTCGCGATCGCCGCGTGCCACGATGTCGATCAGGCGACCACGAAGCGTTTGTGTGAGCGCGACGACCTCGGCTCGCCACGCGCCGTGCGTGGCGCCGCGGCGGCGCGCGGTGTCCGTGCTGACGTACACGCTCAACGTGGGCGTGTCCGCAAGCTCCTCGGCCAGCTCGATCAATCGGGTGGCAGTGAGCGACATTGGACCTTGGGAGTCGTTTCGCCAAGGTAGTCGCGCGATCGCAATTTGGTGTCCGCAAAACCGCCGCTGAACGTCGGGGTTCTTCCGATTGCGGCATGCGTTCTGCCCGGCTGGCGCATTGGACAGCGCCCGTCGGGTATTCGACGGCTCCGCCGACGCGATTCCTTGACGCTGTCGTCGCACATGTCGGACAGACGGTGCCGTCGCGCGGCGTCACTTTGTTTGTCGACGGCGATCGCGCCGCCGACTTCCGACGGAGGAATCGAGCCATGCCAGCCACGACGCGCACCTCGCGCGGCGCACGCGCGCCAGCTTCACGACGCGCGCCACAGCGACGCTTCCTCCTCGCGACGACCGGCGAGCCAGAGTCGCGCGGCGCGCTGCGGTTCACGGCCGCGCTGGCCGAGAATTTCACCGACGCCGCGGTGCTCGCCGCGGGCGTGTCGATCCCGTTTCCGCACAACGTCTCGACGTTGCTCTCCCTCAAACAAGCGACGACCATCGACGAGGAGAGCCGGCACGATGTGATGGACAGCGTCCGTCGCGCCGTCGACCATATTCCCGGATCGGAGCAATGGGAGAAGATGGCGATCGTCGGCACGCCGGCCGAAGAGGTGAACCGCGTTGCCCAGCGTTGGGGCGCGACCATGGTGATCCTCGGACTCGGCCGCCACAATCGCTTCGATCGAATCTTTGGCGGCGAGACCGCGATCGAGGTGATGCGCCACGCGCGCGTCCCCGTCGTCGCGGTTCCGTCGACGGCGCGCGGCCTTCCCGAGCGCGCCCTCGTCGCGATGGATTTCACCGCCGCCAGCACGGCGGCGGCGATGCTCACCGCGGAGCTCGTCCCGCGGCATGGCGTGCTGTACGTCGCCCACGTGTGCGCTTTCGCGGGAGCACCGGCCGAGCCGGGCGATCTGATCGATCTATATCGCGAGGGCGCGCGCTCGCGACTCGACTCGGTTGTCGAGAAGATCCGACGCCGCGCGGATTGCGGCATTGAAAGCCTGCTGCTCGAAGGGGAGCCGGCGGATGCGCTGTTGAAGTTCGCGAAGCGCGAACACTGCGGATTGATCGCGATGGGCGGACACGAGCTCGGGCTTGTCGACCGGATTCTGCTTGGCAGTATCCGGACGAAAGTGATCCGCGGCGCCACGTGCTCGGTCTTGATCGCGCCGCCGCTGGGATAGGTCCTGATGACGGCCGCCGCGGTCAGACTCGCCCCGGCCGGCGCCCGGCCAGCGGTCTTCCACGCGCGGGGCCTCACCAAGACGTATACGATGGGTGAAGTCCAGGTGCACGCCCTCCAAGGCGTGGACCTGGACCTGTTCGAAGGCGAGTTCGTGGTGATCCTCGGCCCCTCGGGGAGTGGCAAGTCGACGCTGCTCAACATCCTCGGCGGGCTCGACGCGCCGACCGGCGGCGTCGTGTCGTTCCGCGATCACAACCTCGTCGCGGCCGACGACCGCGCGCTCACGCGATATCGTCGTGAGCACGTCGGGTTCGTATTTCAGTTCTATAATCTCATCCCGAGCCTGACGGCTCGGGAGAACGTCGCGTTGGTGACCGAGATCGCCGAGCATCCAATGCGGCCCGAGGAAGCGCTGGCGCTCGTCGGCCTCGGCGACCGTCTCGACCACTTTCCCGCGCAGCTCTCGGGCGGCGAGCAGCAGCGCGTGGCGATCGCGCGGGCCGTGGCGAAGCGGCCGGACGTACTGCTTTGCGACGAACCTACGGGCGCGCTGGACGCGGAGACTGGCCGGCTCGTCCTCAAGACGCTGGCCGACGTCAACCGCGATGTCGGGACGGCGACGGCGATCATCACGCACAACGCCGTGATCGCCGGCATCGCCGATCGCGTGCTCCGAATGACGAGCGGCAGGATCGCCGAAGTTCGGCGCAATGTCCGTCGCGTGCCGATCGAGGAGCTCAGCTGGTAGCGGCGCCATGCGAACCCTCGACCTCAAGCTCCTCCGAGAGCTCCGCCGTCACCGCGTCCAGATCATGTCGATCGCATTGGTCATGGGATGCGGCACGATGACGATCATGGGGTTGCGAACGACATTGACATCGGTCCGTTCCGCACGCGACGAGTTCTTCGCCGAGTATCGCTTCGCCGACGTGTTCGCGCACGTCGAGCGCGCGCCGGCAACGATGGCGCCGCGCCTCGCCGCGATTCCGGGGGTTGCCGCCGTCGAAACGCGCATCGTGCGCGACGTGCGCCTGGACGTTCCCGGCATCTCGGAACCGGCGGTCGGGCATATGGTTTCGATCCCCGAGGAGCGACGCCCGATGATCAACGAGCTCCAGATCCGGCGCGGCCGGTGGATCTCGCCGGGATCAACCGACGAGGTGTTGATCAGCGAACGCTTCTCGGAGAACGCGAAGCTCGGTCCCGGCGACAGCGTGTACGCCGTCGTGAACGGCCGATGGCAGCGGCTGCACATCGTCGGCGTGGCAATCTCGCCGGAGTTCGTCGTCGAGGTTGGCGGGCACGCCGTATTCGTCGACCCGAGCCGGTTCGGCATCGTCTGGACCGGCACTGACATGATGGAAAGCGCGTTCGACATGAAAGGCGCGTTCAATGACGTCGTCGTGCGGCTGGCGAGCGGTGCCAGCGAAGCCGCCGTGATTCACGACGTCGATCAACTGCTCGCCCCTTGGGGCGGCGCGCCGGCGTTTGGCCGTGCCGACCAACCGGCGGCGCAGACGCTCGCCGACGAGTTCAGCCAGCTTCGCGCGAACGCGACGGTTTTCCCGCTCTTCTTCCTGATCGTTGCGGCGTTTCTCTTGAACGTCGTACTGTCGCGACTCGTCGCGTCGCAGCGCGACGAGATCGCCGCGCTCAAGGCCTTTGGCTACTCCGGCCGCGAGATCGGATTTCACTACCTCGGGTTCGGGATTGCCGCCGTCGCGCTGGGAGCGGCGCTCGGTGTTCCGGCCGGCATCTGGATGGGCGCGAAGTTCACGAATCTGTATGCCGACTACTTCCGGTTCCCCGAGCTGCGCACGGTGATCGACTGGAACGCGGCGGTGATGGGCGTCGGCATCAGCGGCGGATTCGCGCTGCTCGGCGCTCTGAGCGGCGTACGCCGTGTGGCGCGACTCACTCCGGCCGAGGCGCTCCGTCCGGAGTCGCCCGGGAAGTTTCGCGCGCTGCTCGTCGAGCAACTCGGGTTCGGTCGTTTCGTGTCACCGGGGGCGCGCATGGTCCTGCGCAACCTCGAGCGACGTCCGTTCCGGACCATGTCGACGGTGATCGGCGTGTCGCTCGCCGTGGCGCTGCTCGCCTCAGGACAGTTTCCCTATGACGCGATGGACCGACTGATGGACGTCGAGTTCCGTCTCGCGCAGCGCTTCGACGTGCTCGCCGCCTTCACGGACCGGCGGCCGTCCAGCGCGGCCGCCGAGCTGGCGCGCGTGCCCGGCGTCGTGTCGGCCGAGGCGTTCCGCTCGACCGGCGTGCGCGTGAAGCACGCGGCTGCTTCGCGAAACACGTCGATCACCGGCATCGAGCCGGGGAGCACGTTGTTCCGGCTCGTCGATACCGAGGGTCGCGAATACAGGACGCCAGGTGACGGCTGTGTGCTCACCGCCTGGCTCGCCGCCTACCTCGGCGTGAAGGCGGGCGATTCGGTGGACGTCGACCTCCTCGAGATCGGGGGCACGACACGGCGGGTCGCGATCGCCGGCATCTACGACCCGATGATGGGCCAGGGGATCTACATGAGCCGCGCGGCGCTCAACCGCCTGCTGCGCGAGCAGGCGGCGGTGTCTGGGACGTATCTCTCCGTCGCGCCGGGGCGCGAATCGGACGTCATTACGCGGCTCAAGGAGTTTCCGTTCGTGCTGCTCGCCACGTCGCGCGCGGCGACGGTGCAGCGCATCGAGGAGCAGATGCGTCAAAGCATGACGTTCGTGCTCACGCTGATCATCACGTCGGCGAGCATCATCGCGATCGGCGTCGTCTACAACAGCGCGCGCATTGCACTGTCGGAGCGCGGCCGTGAGCTGGCGAGCCTGCGAGTTCTCGGATTTACGACGAATGAGGTGGCCGGAATGCTATACGGCGAGCAGGCCGCGGTCCTTCTGCTCGCGATTCCAGTCGGCATCGGGTTTGGCAAAGCGTTCAGCATCGCGCTCGTGCGCGGTTTCGAGACCGAGCGGTTTCACTTCCCATACGTCATGACGCTGAGCAGCCAACTGTTCGCGATCGTGATCGTGATCGCCGCCGCGGTCGTCGCCGGGCTCATTGTGCGGGGCCGCATCGGCCGGCTCGACATGGTCGCCGCGCTGCGGACGCGCGAGTAACGGAGACGGCATGCGAATCAAACGATCCTATCTCACCGGCGTCGGAATCGTGGTGGCCGCGATCGCGTTGATCGCGTACGCGCGCCGGCCGAAGCCGATGGTCGTCGATTCTGTCGCGGTGACGCGTGGCCCGCTCGAGTCTACCGTGGACGCCGACGGCCGCACGCGTGTCCGCGAGCGATACGTCGTTGCCGCGCCCGTCGCTGGTCGTGTCGAGCGAATCGCGCTCACCGAAGGGACCGTCGTTCACGCGGGCGAAGTGATCCTGATGCTGCGCCCGCTCCCGCTCGATTCCACGGCCGTCGCCCAAGCGCGTGCCCGTGTCGAGGCGGCCGACGCCATCGTGCGCCAGGCGGAGACCGATGTCCGGACATCGCTGGCTGAGCTCGAGCAACGTCGCCGTCAGGCAACGCGCGCCGAGCGGCTTGCCGAATATGGGGCGCTCGCGCCGCGCGACGTGGAGGAGGCGCAGCTCGCGCGCGTGCAGGCCGAGGGAGCGCTCAAGGCCGCCAATGAGCGCGTACACGCCGCCGACGCCGACGGACGGCAGGCGAGAGCAATCCTCGCCAGCCAGCGACAGCGGTCGAATGTCTCGATTCCGGTCCGCTCACCGGCGAGCGGGCGGGTCCTTCGCGTACCGGAACGCAGCGAACGGATTGTCGCCGCCGGAACGGCGCTCGTCGAGATCGGCGATCCGCGGTCGCTCGAGGTCGTCGTCGATGTGTTGTCGAGCGACGCCGCGACGATTCATCCGGGCGATCGAGTTCGTCTCGCCGAGTGGGCCGGGGCCGTGGACGCCCAGGAAACGAGCCGGCTCAGCGGCAGAGTGCGCGAGATCGAACCGTCGGCCTTCACCAAGGTCTCGGCACTCGGCGTCGAGGAGCAACGGGTCAACGTGATCGTGAACCTCGACGCGTCGCCGCCTGTCATCGGCGACGGATTCCGCGTCGAGGCGAGCATAGTCGTTTGGTCTTCGGCGAGCGTGCTGAGCGTGCCGCGGAGCGCACTCTTGCAAGCCAAAGGCAAATCAGGCGAATGGACGGCGTTCATCGTGCGGCAAGGCAAAGCCGAGTCGCGCTCGCTCCGCATCGGCCACGTGGGCGGAGCGGCAGCGGAGGTCTTGACGGGCGTCGAGCCCGGTGACGAGGTCGTCGTGTTCCCTAGCGACCAGCTCCGCGACGGCGCCCGCGTGACGACACGAAAGACATAACGAGGATGGGCCAATGACGAGCACACTGGACATGAGCGCCGTCGCAACCGGCGGCGAAACGAGAGGCGAAGGGCTGATTCGCCCGTTCTCGACACTCAGGCGGGCGGATGTGCCGACCGTCGGCGGCAAAGGCGCCAATCTCGGCGAGATGACCGCGGCGGGACTACCGGTGCCGCCGGGCTTCGTCCTGACGATCGACGCGTACCAGCGCTTCTATGAGAGCAACGCCCTCGGTGAGCGCATTGCGACGGAGTTGAAGGCGCTCGACGCCGACGATCCGGCGGCGCTCGAGGCGAGCGCGAAGCGGCTGCGCCAGATCATCATCGACGGGCGCGTTCCCGATGATCTTTCCCATGAGATCGCGGAGGCGTACGACCACATCGCACCGGACGAAGCACCCGATCCACGCGTCGCCGTGCGCTCGTCGGCGACGGCCGAGGACACGGCGCAGTTCTCGTTCGCGGGCATGTTCGAGAGTTTTTTGAACGTCTCGGGCAAAGACGAGTTGATCGACGCCGTGAAGCGCTGCTGGGCGTCTACTTTCGGCGCGCGTGTGTTGTTCTACCGGGTGAAGCAAGGGCTGCCGTCGGAGATGCCGGTCGCGGTGATCGTGCAGCGGATGGTGAGCTCGGAGAAATCCGGCGTGATTTTCACGGTCGACCCGGCGACGCGCGACGCGTCGCACATGGTGATCGAAGCGGTGTGGGGGCTTGGCGAAGCGATCGTGCAGGGCGCCGTGACGCCGGATCGCCACGTGCTCGACAAAGCATCGCTTTCCATGCTCACCTCGAGTGTCGCGACGAAGGAATTCCTGCTGACCTGGGACGCGGGTAAGCGCATGACGGACCGCGTCGACCTCGCGAACGATCCGCGCGCGAGCGCCCCGGTGCTGACGCTCCCTGAGCTCAACCTGCTGGGGACGCTCGCCCGCCGCGCCGAGGAGCACTACCGCGCTCCGCAGGACCTCGAGTTCGCGATCGAGGGCGGCGCGATCTATCTCACGCAGACGCGCCCGATCACGACGCTTCACGAGGCCGCGCAATCCGCGAAGTCGACCAACACGGGTCGCGTGCTGGTGCACGGCTTGGGCGCGAGTCCCGGTCGCGCGTCGGGCGCGGTGCGCGTGCTGGCCTCGCCCGAGGAAGACGCCGCGATGCAGACGGGAGAAATTCTCGTCACGCGCATGACGTCGCCGGATTGGGTTCCGATCATGCGTCGCGCCGCCGCGATCGTGACCGACGCCGGCGGAATGACCTCGCACGCGGCGATCGTGGCGCGCGAGCTGGGATTGCCGTGCATCGTCGGCGCTCACGACGCGACGCGCGCCTTATCCACCGGGGTCTTGGTCACGGTGGACGGCAGTGCGGGAACGGTCTCCGAAGGTGCAATGTCCGAGGCCGCCCCACCGCGTGTCGCGCCGGCGACTGTCTCCGAAGGACAGCCAGAACGCCTCATCACCGCGACGAAGCTGTACGTGAATCTCGGCGAGCCGGGACGGGCAGCCGAGGTCGCCGCGCGCGACGTGGACGGAGTCGGATTGCTCCGCGCCGAGTTCATGATGCTCGAGGCGCTCGACCATACGCATCCGCGCGCCTTTCTCGCGTCGCATAGACCCGACGAGTTCGTGAACCGCCTGGCCGACGGCCTGCGGACCTTCGCCCAAGCCTTCGCGCCGCGCCCCGTCATCTATCGCGCGATGGACTTCCGCTCGAACGAGTTCCGCAACCTGAAAGGCGGGGCGGAGTACGAGCCGACGGAAGCGAACCCGATGATCGGCTATCGCGGCTGCTTCCGTTACACCAAGGAGCCCGATCTCTTCGCGCTCGAGCTGCGAGCACTCGCCGAGGTGCGACGCGACTTCGAGAACTTGCACCTGATGATTCCGTTCGTGAGAACATCCGGCGAGCTGTCGGCGTGCATTGCGCTCGTGGACGAGAGTGCCGTCGGCAAGGACGATCGCATGGAGCGGTGGATCATGGCCGAGGTCCCGTCGGTGATCTTCCGACTGCCGGACTACGCGAAGGCGGGGATCACCGGAGTCTCGATCGGCTCGAACGATCTAACGCAGCTCATGCTCGGCGTGGACCGCGACAGCGAGCTGTTCGGCGCGGGTTACGACGAGCGCGATGATGCGGTGCTGGAAGCCATTCGCGTCATCATCGCCCAATCGCGGCGGCTCGGACTGACCTGCTCGATCTGCGGCCAAGCGCCGTCCGTTCACGCGGAGTACGCCGAGCGGCTGGTCGAGTGGGGAATCGATTCGATTTCCGTCAACGTCGACGCGATCGAGCGGACGCGCCGCAACATCGCGGTGGCGGAGCAGCGCATCCTGCTGGGGAAAGCGAGAGCGGCACTCGACGAAGTATCAGCCGACGTCGCTGATTGACCGATCCTCGCTCGCCGTGGACAGATGGTGATCGAACCAGTCCACGGCGAGCCGCGCGACCTGCTCCATCGCGCCCGGTTCCTCGAACAGATGGGTCGCCCGATCGATGAGCACGAGCTCCTTGGGCGAGCCGAGCTTGCGGTACGCCTGTTCGTTCAGCGGGATGACATCGCGGTCGGCGCCGCCGACGATGAGCAGCGTCGCCGCGCGCACGCGATCGAGTACCGCCATCGCGAGATCCGCCCGGCCGCCGCGCGAGACGACCGCGCGAACCACGTCGGGCCGGTCCGCCGCCGCGACCAACGCCGCCGCGGCGCCGGTGCTCGCGCCGAAGTAGCCGATCGGCAGATTCGCCACGACGCCTTGCGTGCACAACCAGTCGGTGACGCCGACGAGTCGCCCGGCGAGGAAGCCGATGTCGAAGCGCAGATGGCGTGTGGCATCGTCGACGACGACCTCGTCGGGCGTGAGCAGGTCGAATAGCAGCGTAGCCAGCCGTCGCTGCTGCAGAAGCTCCGCCACCTGGCGGTTTCGCGGGCTCCGCCGGCTGCTCCCGCTGCCATGGGCGAAAACGACGATCCCAATCGCATTCGCCGGGACCGACAGACCTCCGTCGAGCTGCGTGCCGTGCGCGGAAATGCGCACAGATCGCTCGATGACATTGGCATATGTGCTCATGGCTCCTCCAGCCGAGGTTCGATTCGGCGGTCACCAAGCTGCAGTCCCCGGAGAACGAGCGGCGTCAGCGATCCACCGACCGGCATTTGCCGTTCCTCCTACTGCTTCATTCGATCGACAGGGGCACGTTGATAGCGGAGGTGTATTGCCGGAGGCATCCATGTTCAAACAATTGTTGATACCGCTCGACCGTTCGCCGCTCGCCGAACAAGCCGTCGGTCGCGCCGCGGCGCTCGCTCGGGCGGCGGACGCTTCGGTGGACCTCGTGCTTGTCCACGAACCGTTCGGGACTCCGCTCGACGTCGGGCTGGAGAGCTACGTAGACGACCTCGCGGACGAGCAGCGTTATCTCGAGGGCGTCGCGAGCGAGCTGCGCTCGGGCGCGTCGGTTCACGTGACCTGCGCACTGGTGCGAGGCGCCGCGTCGGAGATGATCTGTGAGCGGGCCAAACAGGTCGACGCGGACCTGATCGTGATGACGTCGCATGCCCGCACGGGGTTCGGGCGCATGTGGCTCGGCAGCGTCGCGGATGCCATCGTGCGCAACGCGACCATACCGGTGTTGATGCTTCGCCCCGTGGAACGCGCGTCTGAGCGCCAGGCCGCCAAGAGTTTGTTCAAGCACGTTCTGGTGCCGTTCGACGGGTCGAGCCTGGCCGCCGAGGCCGTCGGTCCGGCGACCGATATCGCCCGCGCGAGTCGCGCCGACCTCACGCTGCTGCGCGTCATCGCGCCCGTTCCGCTGCTGAGCGCGTTCGATGTCACCGTTCCGCTCGCGTATCCACCGCTCGTGCCCGACGAAGCCGCTACGAGCGAGGTGATGCGAGAAGCACAGACAGAGCTCGACGCGATCGCGCGCCGCGTGCACGACGAGCATCAACTCACGGTCACTGCGGAGGTCGTCGTCAGTGAACGCATCGCGCCGTCGATCATCGACTACGCCCGCGCTCACGACGTCGACCTGATCGCGATGTGCACACACGGTCGTGGCGCGACACGGTTACTCGTCGGTAGCGTCGCCGACGCGCTGTTGCGAGGCAGTGACGTTCCGATCCTGCTGCGGCGACCCGCGCGCACGGCGGTGGAATCGGCGGTGTTCAGCGGCGCAAGCGCCGCGTAAGCCGACCCGAGGCGGGGCTGCGGTTGGCGAAGGCTGCTAACTCGGTCCGGCTTCGTCATGCCTCAGTGCCAGATCCCAATGATCGGCAATTCTCCTACAGAAAATCCGGCGGCTGCTGACCGAAGGGGGCGTCGAGCAGCGGTAGCTTGCGATTGCCCGACGCTATCCGCTCACACCGCGGGGTGGGAGGCACGCGATCACGATCTCAGGATCGTCCCAATGTCGAAAATCAACGAGGGCCGCGCGCGCGCTCAGCCGCGTGACTCGCTCGCGACGTATCTGCGAGAGATCAAGGCCTATCCGCTGTTGAGTCGCGCCGAAGAGGCCGAGCTAGGACGACGGATCCGTGCCGGCGACGGCGAGGCGTTGGAGCGGCTCGTCTGCTCGAACCTCCGATTCGTCGTCTCGATCGCCAAGCGATATCAGCATCATGGTGTGCCGCTCGCCGACCTGATCGACGAGGGAAACCTCGGCCTCATTCGGGCCGCGAGCCGATACGACGAGACCAAGGGCGCGAAGTTCATCTCGTACGCGGTGTGGTGGGTTCGTCAGGCGGTCGTGCAAGCGATCGCCGATCACGGCCACGCCGTTCGCGTTCCGCTCGGCCGTGCCGGAACCATCTACCGCATCGGCCGGCAGGCCCGGCTGCTTCGTCAGGACCTGGGGCGCGAGCCGCGTGCCCGCGAGCTCGCCGAGGATCTCGAGATGAGCGAGGAGGAGATGTCGCTCACGATCCCGGTCTCGCGGCGCGCGCTCTCGCTCGACGCGCCGGTCGGGGACGGGTCGGAGATGACCCTGCTCGACTACCTGCCCGACGACATCGCCGCGCCGCCGGACGACGACGCGACGACCGGCAACCTCGCCGATTCCGTGGACTCGGCGCTCGCCGCGCTTCCAGCGCGCGAAGCGAAGGTGCTGCGGATGTACTTTGGCATCGATCGCGGCGACCCGGTTACGCTCGAGAACATCGGCGAAAAACTCGGTGTGACGCGGGAGCGCGTCCGTCAAATCAAGGATCGCGCGCTCTGGCGGATCAGGACCTCGGCGGCGGCAACGGCGCTGGCGTCATTCCGTGAGAAGTGACCGCCCGGGGTAGCAACCCGGTGTGCGCGCCGAGCCAATGACGAAGCCATAGCGCGATCGCGAGCTGCCAGGCACCGAACAGCGCCGCGTACGCGGCCCCGAAGAAGAGGAGGGCGAACACCGTGCCCTCGGGGTAGGCGGCGAGAATCGCCAGGACGATGTTGATTCCGCCCCACGCGAGCAGCGACACGCGCGCGACCCGGCGCGGCCAGATGACTGTCGCCGTGTGCCAGGCGAAGCCCGCGTAGAGGAGGAGCCACGCCGTCGTCGCGGCGATCGCGACGAAATACGGCAACCGCGCGACGCCCATCGTGAGCGCGCCGAAAAGGATCGATACCACGCCGTCCAACAACGCGACGCGCCAGTACGCCGTTCGCGGGCGGAGTGCGACGGCAATCGACAATTCATAGATGCCGGAGAGGGTGGCGATCGCACCCACGAGGATCAGCGCGCCGACGAGGATCTGCTCCGGCCAGATGACCGCGCCCGCGCCGAGGAGCAGCATCGCGAGACCACGCGCGCCCAACGAGTGCCAACTACGCCGGAGCTCATTCTGTGTTACTGACATGAGGATTCTCCTTACCGACGATTTGTCGCGCTCCCTCTGAAACAACGAAAGCGTGCCGACCGATCGCGGTCAGTAGGGGAACCGCGTCACGGTCGTCCGACAAGGTGGAGTTGCGGCGTCCCACTCGCTCCTACCCGTGTGTCAGCGGCGAGTCCGATGTCATCGAACGATTCGCCGAGGAATCGCCGTCGCACGTCCGGATTCACCACCAGCTCCGACGTTCGCCCCTCAGCGAGGACGACGCCGTCGTACAGGACGTAGGTCCGGTCGCACAACGCAAGCGTCTCGCGAACGTTGTGGTCGGTGATCAACACGCCGACGCCGCGCTCGCGCAAGCGAACGAGCACCAGGTGCAGCGACTCGATTGTCAACGGATCGATGCCGGCGAAGGGCTCGTCGAATAGCAGATAACGCGGATCGCTCGCCAGGCTGCGCGCCACCTCGAGGCGGCGCTGCTCTCCGCCGGAGAGTTGAATCGCGCGAGATTGTGCGAGTGGGCCAAGGCCGAACTCGTCGAGCAGCGCGCGCGCCCGCGTGCGTGTCTCGCGCCGCCCGAATCCGCGCGTCTCGAGGATGGCCGAGATGTTCTGCTCGACCGTCATCTTCGTGAAGATCGAACGTTCTTGCGGGAGATAGCCGAGCCCGCGCCGGGCGCGAAGATGGAGCGGAAGCTCGGTGACATCTTCGCCGTCGATGCGCACGTGGCCACTCGTCACGTTGAGCAATCCGGCGATCATCGACAGCGTGACGGTTTTTCCGGCGCCATTGGGCCCGAGCAGACCGACAATCTCGCCGGGATGCACCTCGAGGCTCACGCCGTCCACGATCCGGCGGCCGCCCCGGTGCCAGCGCAACGCGTGCGCGACGAGCCCCGGTTCCCCGCTCATCGTTCGTACAATCGTTCGCGAACCGCGGAGGCGAGCATCGGGATGATGTCGATCCCGTTCGTGGAGTCCGCGATGGTATTCGTCGTCACGACGGTCGACGCGCCGGCGGCCAGCAATGCTTCGCGCGCGCCGCCGCACAG
This sequence comes from Gemmatimonadaceae bacterium, assembly GCA_035535975.1. Lineage (GTDB taxonomy): Bacteria > Gemmatimonadota > Gemmatimonadetes > Gemmatimonadales > Gemmatimonadaceae > JAQBQB01. The sequence goes on from DATLPC010000029.1 coordinate 12,764, forward strand.
CACCGCGTGTACGGCGACGCAGACCGGCGGGCGCGTGCCGGCCTGCCGCATCTGCCGGATCACGTTGACCATCGTCTGCCCGGACGAAATGATGTCGTCTACCAGCACCGGCGTGTGCCCGAGGAAGGGCTCGACGTCCGGAATGCGCACGTCGACGTCGCGGTCGCCATGCCGCACCTTGGACAGCACGGTCCACGGCGCGCCGGCGGCGTCGGCCACGGCGCTGGCCCATTGGGCGCTCTCTTCATCCGGCCCCACGACGACTGGATTCTCGACGCTGCGCGAGATCCAGCGTCCGAGATCCGCCGCGGCGTGCAGCGCGAGCGACGGCACCATGTAGACCTCGCCGAGCTCGTGGATCCGGTGCAGGTGGGGATCGATCGTGATGAGCCAATCGTGCGCGCGCGAGATGAGTCCCGCAAACGAGCGCGCCGTGATTGCTTCGCCGGTGTGAAAGCGCGCGTCCTGCCGCATGTACGGGAGATACGGCGCGACGAGTCCAACTCGCTTCGCGTGGAGGCTCCGCGCCGTGTCGGCGAGGAAGATCAGCGGAAGGATCTTGTCGTTCGGCGGATGCAACGAACAGACGATCGCGACATGGCGGCCCGTGACCGATGAGTTGAGGCGCATGTACGTCTCACCGTCGGGAAAGTCGCGCGTCGTCACCGAGCCCAACTCCACTCCCGCGCACGCCGCCAGTCGCTCGGCGAATCGCCAATCCTCCGGCAGCGTGAAGATCAGGGGTGGATGCGTCACCGGTGCTCCTCTTCGTCGAGGGCGATGATGTCTGGATTGGCGGCGAGATATCGTTGCGCGTAGTCGAGCTCACCGCGCGTTTCGGCGTGGAGCGTGACGAGCGGCTGGTCGCGACGAACGACGTCGCCCAGCTCGACGTGGATCTCGAGGCCTGATGCCGGCGCGCGCGGCGCACCGGCGAGCTTGGCGACTCTCGCCAGGCGGCGGTTGTCGATCGCGGCGATGCGTCCGACGCGCGTTGCCGCGACCACATCGGTGAACGCGGCGCGTGGCGGCTCGCGAATCCCGCCTTGTGCTTCGCAGATCGCCTCGAACTTGTACAGCGCGTCTCCGCGCTCGAGAGTTTCGAGCGCCCGCGATCGGCCCGCGCCTTTCGGCATGGCGTCGCCGAGCTCGAGGACCTCGCCGGCCAGCAACAATGCACGTTCGCGGAGATCCGACGGAGCTCCCGCTTCACCGCGCAGCACGGCGAGTACATCCCGCGCCTCGAGGGCCGGTCCGATCCCGCGGCCGACGGGCTGGCGTCCATCCGTCTGCACGGCGTGGACGGTGATGTCGAGGGCCTCCGCGACCGCGCTGAAAAGCGCCTCGAGGGACGCCGCATCCTCAGCCGATCGCACTTTCGCGGTGGGTCCGATCGGAATGTCGATCACGACGTGCGTCGAACCCGCGGCGACTTTCTTGGAGAGCACGGACGCCACGAGCTGCATCGGACTGTCGAAGTCGAGCGGCCGCTCGACGCTGATGATCACGTCGTCGGCCGGGGCGAGTCGCACACGTCCGCCCCAGGCGATGCATGCGCCCTCGCGCTCGACGACGCGGCGCATCACAGCGAGATCGAGATCGACCGGCGCCACGGTCTCCATCGCGTCGGCCGTTCCCGCCGGCGACGTGATCGACCGCGATGATGTCTTCGGGATGGTGAGGCCGCACGCCGCGACGATGGGCACGACGATCATGCTCGTGCGGTTGCCCGGCAGACCGCCGACGCAGTGTTTGTCGACGATCGGCGCATGCCCCCAGTAGAGGCGCTCTCCGTTCGCGACCATCGCTCGGGCGAGCGAAACGCATTCGTCCACCGTCGGGCGCGCCGCGGCGAACGCCGTGACGAACGCGGCGAGCTCGATCTCGGAATAATGACCGGCGGCGATGTCGCGAACGATCGCGTCGATGCCGGCGGCGTCGACATGCCGCCCATACGCCTTCGTCCGCACATAACTCATCGACTCGACCGGCGGCGCGTGCGACAGCCGCACGAAGTCGCCGGCGCGCGCGCCGAGGCGGAGCCACGCCGCCTCGGAGAGCCCCGCCTCGTCCGGGGCGAGGAGATCGCCGTCCGTCACGTTCAACGTCGCAACGATCGATTGTCCGTCGTACGACAGCTCGATGCGCGATTGGGCCATCCAGCCCTCGGAGCGGCAGATCGGAGAGCTGCGCGCGAGGTAGATCACCGGCTCTTGATACGTATCGATCCCGAGCCGCTTGAGTCGTACGACATCAGGCGATTGGTGCGCCGCGTGCGATACCGCGCGCGCCGCGCCTGTCATCCCGCGGCCCCGGCCTGCGCGTACGCCGGCGTGAAACGTAGCATCGCTCCGATCCCACCACCGCGGGCGTCGAGCTCCTCGGCGGGGGCCCCGTCGAGCAGATGAACTTCGCCACCCTCCGCGAGCGTGCCTTCGAGCACCCGCTCGGCGTCGTCGGCGCGCGTCGTGAGGAAGAGCGGCGTGAGGAGTACACTCGCCGCGTTGCCCCGCTGCACCGCATCGAGTGTCGCGATCGGCCCGACGACCGCGTTGGTGTGCGCCCCCGAATGCTCGAGTAGCTCCTCGAGCAATGCCCGATCGCGCTCCCAGCGGAGCAGGGCGATGCCGCGCTCCGCCGCGTCGACGATCGCCGCGCGCGGCATGCGCCGGCGCAGCTCGGGCAGAACGATCGTCCGCTCGCGCAGGCGAGGGGGCAGGTGCTCGCGCAACTTCACCGGCAAGTCACGCGTGCCGCCGACGACGACAAAGCCCTCGCCATCAGCCGCGTCGACGACGGCGCGCGTCGCCTCGGCGAGAAGTCGGCGGCTCGCGCTCAACCGTGCGCGCTGTGCGGCATCGTGCTTCGTCTCCCCGCGCGTGCCGCCGTGAAAGCCTTGCACGGGCGCGTCTCCCATGTGCGGCGCGTCGCCGCCATGGGGAGTCGCGCGGAATGTGCCGCGCGACTCGAGCTGTCCGTTCGCGTACGCGTGGAGACCCGCCGTGCGACTATCGATCAGCACGACCAACGCCGGCTTGACCTGCGCCAGCGTCGAGAGGAACGGGAGAATCCAGACGCCCTTTTGCCAGTGGACCGCCGTCCCGGCACCCGTGACCAGCTCGCCGGCTGCGGCGACGCCCTCTTCCGTCACGAAAGCATACCAGCCGCCTTGCCGAGCGCCGATGGTTGCCGTCTCGAGCCAGCTGTCGAGCTGCTCCACGGCTCGGTCGTGCTCCCTCCGCAATGCCGGCTGCGTCTCGGTGCGCGTCGCGTCGATCGCGTGACTGAGCGTCGTCTTCCACGCGGCGCGCGCAGCCGGGTCGGCCGTGGTCGCGTCGATATAGACGCTCAGCGTCCATCGATCGTGAAGCGAGGCGGCGAGATCGATGAGTTGTTTGCGGGTCAGCGACATGCGGCCACTTCCATTAGGTGTTGTGTTGTTAGACTAGAATGAACCGTGCTTGTGGTCTGTCAGGCGTCGGACAACCAACTGTCGGGTTTTTCCTCAAGCGACCAAGCCGTATGCGCGCGATGCTTCTCGATCGTGAACGCGTCAACGCAGACGGCGCCCCGGCGCTGCGTCTCGCCGAGATGCCCGTGCCCGAGCCCGCGGACGATGAGGTGCTCGTCCGGGTGAACGTCTGTGGTGTTTGCCGAACCGATCTCGATCTCGTGGAAGGGCGTCTCGCCGCGCCGCGATATCCGATCATCCCCGGGCACCAGATCGTCGGACGCGTCGAGCGCATTGGCCGCGAAGCCAAGGGTTTCGATGCGGGAGACCGCGTCGGCATCGCCTGGATTCACTCGGCGTGCGGCGTCTGCGCGTGGTGCGTCGCCGGCCTGGAGAATCTCTGTCCGTTGTTCCGCGCCACCGGTTGCGACGCCGACGGGGGCTACGCCGAGTACGCCACGGTGCCCGCCGCATTCGCCTACGCGATTCCTGACGAGCTCACCGACGAGGAGGCGGCGCCGCTCCTCTGCGCGGGCGCGATCGGTTGGCGCTCACTTCGCTTGACGAATCTTCGCGACGGCGAACCGCTCGGCCTCACCGGCTTCGGCGCGTCCGCCCACCTCGTGCTCCAGCTGGCGCGTGCGCGCTTTCCCGCTTCGGAGATCTATGTCTTCGCGCGAAGCCCGGACGAACGTGAGTTTGCGCAAACGCTCGGCGCGACGTGGGCCGGCGCGACGGACGATGTTCCCCCGATCCCGATGCGCGCGATCATCGACACGACGCCGGCGTGGCGTCCGGTGGTGCGCGGCCTGCGAGCGTTGGCGCCGGGCGGACGGCTTGTCATCAACGCGATCCGGAAAAGCCAAACAGACATCGACGAGCTCACGACGCTGGATTACGGACGCGATCTCTGGATGGAGCGCGAGATCAAGAGCGTCGCGAATGTCACGCGGAAGGACGTTGCCGAGATGTTGGTGTTTGCGTCGTCGGCCGGTATTCGACCCAGGGTGGCCGTCGCCCCGCTCGAACGGGCAAACGATGCCTTGAGCGCCCTGCATTCGGGCGGTGCAATACGAGGCGCACAGGTGCTGCGGGTCGGCGCTGTCTGATGTCGTCGCGTACTGCGCGAACACAGGCGACGAATACGCCGCCGGCCAGCGCCAGCCACGCACCAAGGATGAAGACGACCAGAACGGCGTCGTGATTCATCGCCGATAGGAACGCGAGGCCGAAGCCGATCAGCGGTGGCGTCACGAGTGCGCCTATCATTGCCGTTCGCACTCCAGTGGCCCACGTCCATTCATCGCGGTGAAAGACCCGCGAGCTCCATGCCGCGGCCATCGTCAGAACCAGTCCAGGCCCGGCGAACATGAACAGCTCCGACGCGGAGTAGCCCGAATGCAATTCTGTGAAGCGCCAGAGCGCGATCGTCAGCATTGCGGCGATCGTGCGAACGATCCATTTGGGTCTGTCCGAGCGTTTCATGAACTGTCGGTGGCGTACGACCATAGAATGTTCTGTCCGCCAGCTTTGGTCCGTCGGGCGATCGCTGACTTTCATGCGTCTCTCACCCGACAGCGCTCGAGATCACGACGGGTACGTTCCGGTTTAGACGTCCCAATCCGACGACCTCGAGTACGCAATGGCAACGGCGTCGCAGCTAACGACACACCCACGGTCCGCCGATTCAGGCGGGGCGCTGGGCGTCGTCACGAACGGTGTCGCCGCGGTCGGGTCACTCACGCTTCGCGCATTCGGTAGCCTCGGGGCGGCGTCTCGTTTCACTGGCGATGCGCTTCTCGCGCTTCGCGACGCGACGACGTGGATCCCCGAGGCGGCCGGCCAAATGTGGATGCTTGGCGTCGCGTCGCTGCCGATCGCGCTATTCATCGCGACTTTCACCGGCATCGTCCTCGCGCTGCTGGCGAGCTACTCGTTCACGGGCGCGGTGCCGCTGTACTTCGTCGGCACGCTCGTCGAGAAGACGATCACGCTGGAGCTGGCTCCGGTGTTGACCGGGCTCGCGCTGGCGGGCCGAGTCGGCGCGAACATCGCCGCCGAGCTGGGGACGATGCGGGTCACCGAACAGATCGACGCGTTGGAAACGCTCGGCTACGATCCCATTCCATACCTCGTCGTGCCGCGCGTTCTCGCCGGCGCCGTGATGTTCCCCGTCGTCGTCGCGGCGTCGATGCTCGTCGGCGTCGGCGCGGGTTGGGCGGCGTCCGTGACGCTGCTGCACCTGTCGACGCCGGAATTCGTGAAGGGCCTTCGGCTCTTCTTCCAGCCGTTCGACGTCCAGTACGGTCTGGTGAAGTCGTCGAGCTTTGGCTTCGCGGTCGCGCTGATCGGGTGCGCGCGCGGGCTCAAGACAGAAGGCGGCGCCGTCGGCGTCGGGCGCGCCGCGACGTCGGCCGTCGTCTATTCCGCCGTCCTCATTCTCGTACTCGACGCCTTCTGGGCCGTGACATGGCTGCTCGGCCGGGACGCGGTCCAATGAAACGGAAGACGGACGTTCTCGTCGGGCTGGTCGTGCTGATCATCGCGGTCGCGACGATGGGCGCGGTCGCCTGGGTCAAGCAGGCCGACATCGGCAAACGCCAGCGCGAGATCGTGGCCCGCTTCCGCGACGTCGGCAATGCACGCGTCGGCAATGCCGTGGTGATTCGGGGCGTCGTCGGCGGACGGGTCCAGGCCATCGAGCTCGCGCCGAATGGCTGGGTCGATGTGCGTATGAAGCTCGATCCGTCGGTGCGGCTGCCGGCCGATCCGGTCGTTCTGCTCAACGAATCGAGCCTGTTCGGCGAATGGCAAGCAACGGTGATCGAGCGGAACGCGCTGCCGCATGACGAAGCGGTGCAGCGCGAGGTCGCTGATTCGGGTCGGGGAGCCGGCGTGCTTGCCGGCGCCTCTCAACCGGGAATCGGCAAGCTCACCGCGGTAGCGGGTCAGATCGCCGGCGATGTGGCGACGGTTGCCGGACGTGTCGAAGTCGCCTTCGACGAGCAGGCGGCGCGCGAGCTGCGCGGATCGATTCGCAACGTCGCCGATCTGTCGACGACGCTGTCGTCGGTTGTGCGAACGCACGCGTCAGATCTCGACGTACTCTCCGCCGAGCTGCGCAAGGCGATCGAGACCCTCAACCGCACGGCCAACACCGTGCAGACGACGGCGGGTCGCGTCGACTCGGTAACCACATCGCCCCAGGTTCGCGCGATTGTCACCGACGTCGCGGCCGCGTCCACCGAGCTGCGCCACGCCGCGACGCAGGTCAACGACCTCTCACGCCGGTTCGCGACGAGTCAGACGCGCCTCGACGCCGTATTGGCAGCCGGCGACTCGCTGCTCTCGAAGATCAACTCGGGGCAGGGATCGCTCGGTCTGTTTGTGAACGACCCGTCGATGTATCGCAGAACGGATTCGCTTCTGACCCAACTGCGGGCATTGGCCGCCGACATTCAGGCGAATCCGAAGAAGTACATCAGTGTCAGAATCTTTTGATGGAGGAAGAACAATGTTGGCGCTCAAAGACCTCATGACTCCCGCTCCGGTGACGATCGCTCCCGACGCAACGCTCCGCGAGGCCGTCGAGCTTCTCACCAAGGTCGGCGTCAACGCGCTGCCCGTCACCGACGGCGACGCAATCGTCGGTGTCATCACCACCTTGAGCATCATCGCGTTCGAATCGGTGACGCCCGGTGTGCCGACCGAACGCGATTCCTCGGATGCGTGGGAGCCCGACATGGCGAACGATGACGATGTTCCCGCCGCCGAATACTTCGCCGAGCTCTGGGAAGACGCCGGGACCGAGCTCGACGAGCGCTTCCGCGTCACCGACTCCCCCGAGTGGGATTTTCTGTCGGATCACCGCGTCGAAGAAGCGATGCTTCCAGACCCGCCCGAGTTTTCACCCGAGGCGAGCGTCGACGAGGCCGCCGAACGGATGCGGGCGACCGGCGCGCACGGTGTCCTCGTCGTCGATCACGGAAAGCTCTGCGGGATCGTCACGACGATGGACGTCACTCGCGCCTACGCCCAACAGCACCCGACAGAAATCGAGTAAGACCCCGGACAGAGGTTCGGCAGATCGCCGACGGTTGGTGGCCTTGTCCTGGATCACCTTACGTCTCAGAAACGAAGGTGACAACGACAGGAGGAGAACATGGGAACGCTGACGATGGAAACGGTTCGGCCGGAAGTGGGTGTCCGTGCCGCGAAAACATCGCCCGTCATCGTTGCCACCGACGGACGCGACCAATCGGACGCGGCGCTCGTCGCTGGCGGCTTGCTGGCGGGAGCCTCCGACGAGCGGCTGCGCGTGATCACGGTGCTCAAGCCGATGCCGATTGTGAGTCCGGAGGCGCAACTACCCGTATCGCCCGACGTCGAGGCCTCGCGCCGCGCCGAAGCGAAGCGCACCGTGCGAGAGCAGCTCGGACGCGTGTGGAACGTGCCATTCGACGCATCAGTCGAGGTCTACGACGGCGACCCCGCGACGACGATCGCGAATGTCGCGCACGAATCCAACGCGTCGATGATCGTCTCCGGGCTCGGCCGGCATCGCGTGATGGATCGCCTGTTCGGCGACGAGACCGCGCTCCGGCTGATCCGTGTCGCGGCGGTGCCGGTACTCGCGGTTGGTGGACAGTTCACCGCCGCGCCAACGCGCATCGTCGTGGCGATCGACTTCAGCGAGACCAGTCTTCGCGCCGCGCGGCTCGCCCTCGAGCTGGCCGCTCCCGCCGCGACGATCTACCTCGCTCACGTCGCGCCACGCGATGCGACGCTGTACGACTGGAATGGCTGGGGCTCGAACTATAAGCAGGACGCCGGCGAGGGCTTGCAGCGGATGCGAGAGCAGCTCCGTGTACCGGCGGACATGATCGTCCAGCGAGTGCTGCTGCAGGGCGATCCGGCCACCGAGCTCCTGGCATTCGCGGCGAGCGTCAACGCCGATCTCATCGCCACGGGAAGTCACGGACACGGTTTCGTGGCGAGGATGCTCATCGGTAGCGTGACGACGCGCATACTCCGTTGCTCGACCTGCAGTGTGCTCACGGTCCCGCACGCCGCGGCAATGACGCGGCTACGCACGACCGTCGAGCCGCCGGTCGTCAAGACGCTCGACCGCCCGGAATGGACGTCGCAGCTCGACGAGTTCACCCGTCGCAATGTCGGCCGCCGCGGCGTGCTCGAGGTGGACGATCCCGAGCTCGGCGCCCAGGCGCAGGAGCACGACTATCCGTTCCTTGGCGCGACATACGATCGACACGACGGTCGCGTCGAGCTCATGCTAGGTGAGCTCGGTGACGTGCAGCGTCATCTCACGCGCGGTATCGGATCGGTCAGCGGCATCGACGTGCTGACGAACGAGCGTGGACGCGACCTGGCCCTTCGTATCGCACATGGGGCTGGACAGACGTTGTTGACGTTCTCATGAGACTCGGCGCCATTCCGCGCTCCGCGCGCACTAGTCGGGATGCGGTGTGATCGGGCAATCAAGGTCCCAGGTCTCTGGTCTCAGGTCTCAGGTCTCAGGTTGAAACGACGGTCGGCGTTTCGCCTGAGACCTGAGACCTGAGACCTGAGACCTAAGACCTGAGACCAACAGAGGTAGCACCGCGACGCGCGCCATTACTACAAGAAGAAGTCTGACTTACACGGAACACCGGCTACCCCATCATGAAAGCGCGTCTCGCCACTCCCATCCTCACCCTTGTCTTCCTCATCGTTGGCGGGTCGCTCGCTGTTTTTCCCGATCGAGTCTCCGCGCATCAGGTTTGGATGCTCGGTGTCATTCTCCTCGGCGCACCGATCGTCTTCGAGACGCTGCGCAATGCGCTGCGCGGACGCTTCGCGACCGACGTCGTAGCCTCGCTCTCCATTATCGGATCGGTAGCGCTCGATCAGCCGCTGGCAGGGCTCGTCATCGTCCTCATGCAGTCCGGCGGTGAAGCGCTCGAGAGGTACGCCGAGGGCCGCGCGTCAGCGGCCGTGCGCGCGCTCGAGGAGGCTGCGCCGCGAATCGGCCACCGCGTGACCGACGATCGGGTCACCGACATTCCCGTAACGGACATCGTTGTCGGCGACGATCTCCTCGTGCGGCCCGGCGAGCTCGTACCATGCGACGGCATCATCCTCGGTGGCGAGTCGGAGCTCGACGCGTCATCGCTCACCGGCGAGGCGGTTCCCATCGCGGCGCGCGCCGGTGGCGCCGTCATGAGCGGGACGTCCAACGGCTTCGGTCCACTGCGGATTCGCGCGACCGCCCTCGCCGCCGAGAGCCAGTACGCGCGCATCGTCGAGCTCGTGCGGACGGCCCAGGCGAGCAAGGCGCCGCTGCAGCGCCTCGCCGACAAATACGCCGTGTGGTTTACGCCGATCACCCTCGCGCTCTGCGCGTTGACTGTCGCCCTGACCCACGACTGGATTCGCGCGCTGTCGATTCTCGTCGTCGCGACGCCCTGCCCGCTGATCCTTGCCACGCCCGTGGCGATCGTCGGCGGGATCAACCGGGCGGCCCGCCGAAACATCATTATCCGGCATGGCGGTGCGCTCGAGCAGCTGAGTCGGGCCCAGGTGGCGGTCTTCGACAAGACGGGCACGATCACGATCGGCAAACCGCGCGTGAGCGACGTCCATCTGGCACGTGGCTTTTCGCGGGATGATGTCGTGCGGTGGGCCGCGTCCATCGAGCAAGGGTCGAGTCACCTTCTCGCCCGCGTGTTCGTCGAGGCGGCCGAGGCGAGCGGGATCGGTCCAATTGCCGTGGAACGCCACGCCGAAGCGCCAGGGCAGGGCGTCTATGGCATCGTCCAAGGCCACGAAATCCGTGTCGGCGCGCGCAGCTACGTGCTCCCCCACTGCGACGGGGGCGTCATCGACGCGGCCGAGCTCGAGCACTCCGACGCGACGCTGCGCGCGTACGTCGCCGTCGACCGGCGGCTCGCCGCGGTCATCGAATACGCCGACGAGATCCGTGCCGATCTACCGCGCGTCCTCGCGGCACTCCATGACTTCGGCATCAAGCGCACCGTGCTTCTTTCCGGCGACCACGCGCCGATCGCGCGAGCCGTCGCCGAGCGCGCCGGAATTCCCGAGACGTACGGCGACCTCCTGCCGAGCGCGAAGGCCGAGTTCATCGAGCGACTGCGCGCCGAGAACGGCGTGGTGATGATGGTGGGCGATGGAATCAACGACGCGCCGGCGCTCTCGGCGGCGGACGCGGGCATCGCGCTCGCCGGTCACGGTGGCGGGGTGACGACCGAAGCCGCGGATGTGATTATCCTCATCGACTCGCTCGATCGCGTGGCCGATGCGCTCCGGATCAGCCGGCGGACGATGGCCATCGCGCGTCAGAGCATTCGCGTCGGCCTCGGCCTGAGCGGCCTGTTCATGGTCGTCGCCGCGTTCGGCGTGCTGCCGCCGGTGATCGGCGCGGCGCTCCAGGAGGCGATCGACGTGGCGGTCATCCTCAACGCGCTGCGAAGCTCTCGGGAACCTCGCGGTCCGCGGGGCTTCGGGGGTACTCTTTCGGGTGTGACTCATAACCCGGAGAGGAGGAATGAAGCGCTCGTCCGAGACCCCCCCCAGCGTGTTTCGCCGCTTCGCGCATAGCGTCTCGCACGCCGTCGGTATGCCGTCGGCGTTCGTTCTCGCTTGTCTGGTTATCGTCGTCTGGGCAGCGACGGGTCCGTTCTTCAACTACTCGGACACCTGGCAGCTGGCCATCAACACCGGAACGACGATCGTCACGTTCCTCATGTGCTTCGTGATCCAGAATACGCAAAACCGGGATTCACAGGTCGTACAGCTCAAGCTCGACGAGTTGATACGCGCGGTGGAAGCGGCGAGAACCGAGCTCGTGGACATGGAGGACCTCTCGGACGAAGAGCTCCATCGTCTCCAGCGGCAATTCGAGGCGCTGCGGCACAGCGCCGAGACCGAGCGTCGCGCGCGCGAGGCCGGGTCGGCGGAGAAGGAGAGCTAAACTCGACGCGGGTCCGGCGCACCGCTCACGGACACGCGGCACGGACGATGCCGCGACCGACCGAGGACGATTTACGCCACACCTCGGAGGATTACGATGGCGGCATCTCGAAAGTCTGCGGACCAACGCGGCAGCACGAAGGGATCGACACGATCGAAGGGAGGGCCCTCGCGGAAAGCCGCGCCCGGGCCGAAGGATCCGAAGCGAACGAGTAATCCCCTCACGCATATCCGGTTCGGATCGGCCGGGAGCGGCGGGGCCGAGTTCGAACCGATCAAGGGCTCGTCGAAGAAGCGCGCCCGCTAGTTCGACGACGAGTTCCGACCTTTGTGACGGGGCGCGAGCGACGGCTCGCGCCCCGCTGCATTGTGGTAAGGGATTCCCCCAGCTGGCGCGAGGGAACGCGCGACGTCGAGCGCGCGTCCTCCCTGATACTTAGTGGCCAATCGACGACGGATCTTCCTTCACGGCAGGCCACACGCAATCGCGCGTGACCCTGATTGCCACAGACACCCGTACTCCGTCAGGAGCGCCGCGCATGAAGATCCCCCTTAAACGCTCAGCCGGGCTCGCGATCGCAGGCATCGCGGCTGTCGGTATCATCTACGCCTGCGCCGGGCAGCGAACGGCGACGACCAATCTCGTTACGGGCGACGCGGCCTCGAAGGTCTACGTGGCGCCGGGCTCGTACGACGAGTACTACGCCTTCATGTCCGGCGGCTATAGCGGGCAAGTCAGCGTGTACGGTCTGCCGTCCGGCCGGCTCCTCAAGCTGATCCCCGTCTTTTCACAGTTTGCTGAAGACGCGTACGGCTACGACGCCGAGTCCAAACCGCTCCTCGAGACGACTTACGGCTTCATCCCGTGGGATGACTCGCATCACCCCGAGCTCTCCATGACCGACGGCGTGCCCGACGGTCGTTGGCTGTTCATCAACGCCAACAACACGCCGCGCATCGCCCGCATCGACCTGACGCGCTTCGAAACCGACGAGATCATTCAGATCCCGAACTCGGCGGGCGGCCACGCATCGCCGTTCACGACGCCGAACACCAAGTACGTCGTCTCGGCCACGCGCTTCAGCGTTCCGATTCCCAACACCGACGTCCCGATCGACAGCTACAAGAAGAGCTTCAAGGGCACGCTGTCGTTCATCACGGCCGATCAGCCGGGGAAGATGGACATCGCCTTCCAGATCCTGATGCCCGGCTACAACTACGACCTCGGCCACGCCGGCAAGGGTCCATCCGACGGCTGGTTCTTCTTCACGTCGTACAACAGCGAGCAAGCGAACACCAAGCTGGAAGAGAACGCTTCGCAGAACGACAAGGACTACATCGCCGCGGTGAACTACAAGCGCGCCGAGGAGTGTGTCGCGCAGGGCCAGGCGAAACCGATGGCAGTCGAGTACTTCCACAACTATGTGGATCCCGGCTCGCGCACCGCGAAGTCCGAGAAGAAAACGAGCGTGAAGGTGATCGACCCGGTGAACTGCGCGGGCGTCGTGTACTACTTGCCGACCCCAAAGTCGCCGCACGGCGTCGACGTCGACCCGACCGGTGAGTACATCGTCGCGGGCGGCAAGCTGGCGACGGTCATTCCCGTGCACTCGTTCACGAAGCTGCAGAAAGCGATCGCCGACAAGGCATTCGACAAGACCGTCGACGGCATTCCGGTCCTCAAGTACGACGCCGTGGTGGCCGGCGAAGTCCAGAAACCTGGTCTCGGGCCGCTGCACACCGAGTTCGACGGCAAGGGCTTCGCGTACACCTCGATGTTCATCTCATCCGAGGTCGTGAAGTGGAAGCTCGGCACGTGGGAAGTGGTCGACCGCATCCCGACGTACTACTCGATCGGCCACTTGATGATTCCCGGCGGCGACAGCAAGAAGCCCTGGGGCAAGTACCTCGTGGCGATGAACAAGATCACGAAGGATCGCTATCTCCCCACCGGTCCCGAGATGGCGCAGTCGGCGCAGTTGATCGACATCAGCGGCGACAAGATGAAGCTCCTGCTCGACTTCCCAACGATCGGCGAGCCGCACTACGCGCAGGCCCTGCCGGCCAGCCTGATCAAGGACAAGCAGGTCAAGTTCCACAAGCTCGCCGAGAACACCAATCCCTGGGTGACGAAGTCGGAAGCCGACGGCGGCATCACGCGAGCCGGCAAGAAGATCGACATCAAGATGATCGCGATCCGCAGCCATTTCGCGCCCGACAACATCGAGGGCGTGCAGGTCGGCGACACGGTCAACTTCCACGTCACGAACATCGAGCAGGATTGGGACATCCTGCACGGCTTCGCGGTGCTCGGCGCTCAAACGTCTGAGTTGATTCTCCAGCCGGGTGAGACGCGAACGCTCACGTGGATCCCGAAGGGCCCCGGCGTCTATCCGTTCTACTGCACCGACTTCTGCTCGGCGCTCCACCAGGAGATGCAAGGCTACATCCGCGTCTCGCCGGCGGGATCGTCGGTGAAGCTCATGGCCAACGTCAGCAAGAAGGCGCAGGCCCAACTCGCCGAAGCCCAGAAGGAGAAGTAACGATGTCTCGTATTCCGAGAATGCTCCTCCTGCTCGCCGCCGGCCTTCTCCTGGTCGCGGTGCGGCTCCCGCTGTGGCGGGTCAGTCTCGTCGCGCCGCAATATCCGGAGGGGTTGGGCATGGTGATCGACGCCCACACGGTGCGCGGCGCGAAGGAGAATGATCTCGGAAACATCAACGCGTTGAATCATTACATCGGGATGAAGGCGATCGACCCGACGGCGATCCCGGAGCTTCGGGTGATGCCGTGGGTCATCGTCGGCCTCGCTGTGTTCGCGGCGGGCGGCGCGCTGGTAGGCAGGCGTAAGGTGGCCATCGCCTGGCTCGCGTCGTTCGCCGCACTCGGCGCGGTCGGTCTGTGGGATTTCTGGAAGTGGGAGTACACGTATGGGCACGATCTCGACATGGTCCATGCGATCATCAAGGTGCCGGGCATGACCTATCAGCCGCCGCTCATTGGATCGAAGCAACTTCTCAACTTCACGGCGACGTCGTGGCCAGCGTCCGGCACCTATGTTCTTGCGCTTGCGTTTCTTCTTGGCGTGAGCGCGCTCGTGGTCACGCGGTGGATGGGACCCGTGGCCACGAGCAAGCCCGCGCGCGCTGCCGGCGCGTCGCGAGTGGCGGTCGCGTGAACGCGCGTCGGATCATGTCCGTTGCCGTGCTCGCGCTTGCCGCCTGCGGGCCGCACAAGCCGGCGCCGATCGTGTACAACGTCGACGCGTGCGACTACTGCCGCATGTCGATCAGCGATCCGCGTTTCGGCGCGGAGCTCGTGATGAAGAAGGGGCGCACGATCAAGTTCGATTCGATCGAGTGCCTGCTCTCGTACTACAAGCAGGCCAACGCCGCCGGCGACGTCGAGTCCGTGTGGGTGGCCGACATCCGTCATCCCGGCGTACTGATCGACGCGAACCAAGCGCGCTTTATCGATCTCGGCCCTGGCCGCGCCCCGATGGGTCGCGGCTGGGCCGCCATCGCCGACGAGCAAGACGCCGCCGCGATCGGCGTGACGGGTCGGACCGCCGTCAAAAGGTGGTCGGATCTCCTCTAATGCGCGCGGTCTCCCTTGCCATTGGGCTCGCACTCCTCGGTCGGCCGGCGGGCGGACAGCGCACGCTCGACGTCTCGCCGAATGGCACGTTTCGCACCCTCGCCGCCGCCGTCGCGGCCGCGCGGTCCGGCGATCGGATCGTCATTCGTGACGGCACGTACCACGGCCCGACCGCCGTGGTGGACAAACAACTCACGATAGAAGGCCAGGGCCATCCGGTTCTCGACGGTGAGAACCGGCGCGGCCTGATCATCATCAAAGCCGACGACGTGACCGTGCGTGGGCTCACGCTGCGGAATGTCGGGACGAGCTTCGTGGAAGACCGCGCCGCGCTCCGCGTCGACAACGCGCACGGCTGCCTCATCGACGACAATCACATCGAGAACGGCTTCTTCGGCATCTACCTCGCGAACGTCACTGATTGCCGCGTCACGCACAACACCCTCCGCGCCACCGGACAGCGCGAGACCGAATCCGGGAACGGCATCCACCTCTGGACGTCGCGCCGCATCACGATCGCCGGCAACACGATCACCGGCCACCGCGACGGCATCTATTTCGAGTTCGTGCACGAGAGCGACATTCGCGACAACCTGAGCACCGAAAACCTGCGCTACGGAATGCACTTCATGTATTCCGACGACTGTCGCTACACCAACAACATCTTCCGCAAGAACGGCTCGGGCGTCGCCGTGATGTTCACGAAGCATGTCGAGATGGTCGGCAATCGCTTCGAAGACAACTGGGGTCCCGCGGCCTACGGGCTGCTGCTCAAGGAGATCAGCGACAGCCGGCTCGAGTCCAACCGCTTCTTGCACAACACCACCGGCCTTCTCGCCGACGGCGCCAATCGGCTCGTCGCGATTCACAATGAGTTCGTGAACAACGGCTGGGCGGTGAAGCTCGACGCCAGCACGCTCGACGGCCGCTTCGAGCACAACGACTTCCTCGGCAACAGCTTCGACGTGGCGTCGAATAGCCGCTCGCCGACGACGACGTTCGCCGGCAACTACTGGGACGGGTACCGGGGCTACGATCTCGATCGCAACGGCGTCGGCGACGTGCCGCATCGCCCGGTCCGGCTCTTCTCACTGCTCGTCGAACATCACCCGCCGGCGCTCATCCTCATGCGCAGCGCTTTCGCCGATCTGCTCGACGGCGCCGAGCGCATCATCCCCTCGCTCACGCCGGAAACGCTCGTCGACTCCACACCCGCCATGAGGCGCAACCGATGATCGAGATCTCGAAGCTCACCAAACGCTTCGGCGACCACGAAGTGCTGCGCGGCGTCGACCTGACCGTCGACCGAGGCCGGGTGATGGGCATCGTCGGGCCGAACGGGGCGGGGAAGACGACGCTCATCAAAACGCTGCTTGGCCTTTGCCAGCCGACGTCGGGCGACATTCTGCTCGACGGCCGCTCTATACTCGGCACGGAGAGCTCCTATCGCGCCCACATCGGCTACATGCCGCAGATCGCGCGCTTCCCCGAGAATCTCACCGCGCTCGAGCTGTTCGACATGGTGCGCGATCTGCGCGGCACGCCCGGCGTGCTCGATGCATCGCTCCTCCGCGGCTTCGCCCTCGAGAGTCAGCTCGACAAACCGCTGCGCGTGCTCTCCAGCGGCACGCGCCAGAAGGTCAACGCCTGCTTGGCGCTGCTCTTCCAGCCGTCGCTCCTCGTGCTCGACGAGCCCACGGCCGGCCTCGATCCGCTGTCGAGCGCGATTCTCAAGGACCGCCTCCTCTCGCTGCGCGGCGACGGCGTGACGGTGCTCGTCGCCTCGCACATCATGAGCGAGCTTGAGGAGCTGTGCGACGACGTCGCCTTTCTGCTCGATGGCGTGACGCGCTTCGCTGGACCGATCGGTGAGCTCACGTCGACGACCCGGCAGGCCAACCTCGAGCGCGCAATCGCGGCGCTCATGATCCGGGAGGTCGCATGAGCGTCGTAACCAAGATCGTGCGCGCGCAAACGCGCGACGCACTGCGCAGCCGCTGGCTGATCGTGTATGCGACGTTCTTCTTCCTGCTCACGGAGGGCGTGATTCGCTTCTCCGGAGACGGCGCGAAAGCGATCCTCACACTATCCAGCGCGACGTTGATTGTCGTACCGCTCGTCACGCTCGTCCTGTCGACGATTCACGTCTACAACGCGCGCGAGTTCACGGAGCTCTTGCTTGCCCAGCCGATCCGTCGATCGGTGCTGTTCAAGGGTCTGTACCTCGGGCTCGCACTCCCGCTGGCCGCCGGATTTATCGCCGGCGTGAGCCTGCCGTTTCTCTTGCACGGCGGAGGCGACCCCGCATACCGCGCCGCGATGATCACGCTCGTCGCGACGGGCAGCGCGCTCACCTTCATCTTTACGGCGATCTCGTTCTCCATCGCGCTGTTCGCCGAGGATCGGTTGCGCGGGCTGGGTATCGCGCTGGGCGTGTGGCTGCTCGTCGGACTCCTCTACGACGGTCTCGTGCTCGTCGCCGTCGCGGTGTTTGCGGACTATCCGATCGAGCGTCCGATCCTCGCGCTCACCTTCGCCAACCCGGTGGATTTGGCGCGCGTGCTGCTCCTGCTCAAGCTGGACGTCGCGGCATTGATGGGTTACACGGGCGCCGTGTTTCAGCGCGTCTTTTCCGGACCACTCGGCCCGTCGCTGGCCGCCGGCATGTTGGGGCTGTGGATCGCCGTTCCCCTCGCCGTTGGCGCGCGGCAGTTTCGTCGCAAGGACTTTTAGTTTCTTCTCATGACACTTTCGAGGACAAATCCAATGTCTCACCGGGCATGTAAGATCTCATACCTCCTGTTCGCGGCGGTGGCGTTCGTCGCGTGCAAAGGCGGCGAGCAAAAGGCCGCCGTAGACACGACCGCCACGCCGCCAGCGGGCGGCGCCGCCGCCGCGACGCCCGGTTGGGGCGCCGGTCCGTTCACGCCGGATCCTGGCGGCAAGGTCATTCCCGTGGAGCTCTACACCGACGGCGCGGGCAACTATTTCAAACCGGCCGAGATTCACGCCAAGCGCGGCGACGTCATTCGCTACACGCTCAAAGTGGGTGTTCACAACGTGCACTTCCTCGCCGACTCCAACGCCGGGAAGAGTGCGTATCCGGCGACGCCGAGCGACTTCCTTCAGCTCCCCGGACAGACCTGGGACCTGGCCGTGAAAATGCCCGCCGGCAGCTACTACTTCCAATGCGACCCACACGCCGCGCTCGGCATGAAGGGGCGGTTGATCGTCGAGTAAAGCCCTGAATCCGCGGTTTAGCACCCTCCGGTCGGGAATTCCCCCACAAAAAAACAAGCATCTCCGCACGGGCAAACGGTTCTTCCCGGACGGAATGGGCCCTTGGGGAACGGTAGCTTCGAGCCAGTTCGACAGACCGCACGAAACGCTCTGAATTGTCGCTCCCTACCCAGTACGTGAAATCCGACCGGAGGAAGGTCCTATGAGAAACACATCAAAGTTCGGCCTGGCGTTGCTCGTGGCGTTTGCCAGTGCAGCCGTGGCCCAAGACAATAGCGGCGGCAAGGCCGCGACCCCCGATAAGACGGACACCTCCACGGCCGCGAAGAAGACGGTGAACCTCTATCGGCCGCTCGAGATCAACCACATGCGCCCGGCCGATCAGCGCGGTGTGAACGTCTTCGAGACCCCGAAAGAAGATCTGGTGCCGTTCAACGGTTTCGTGCTCTCCTTCGGCGGCGCGTTCAACCAGGAGTTCCAGGGTCTGCAGCACAGCAACACCGCGACGGCGGTGATGGTGACGCCGGCGGCCGGTGGCACGCAGGTCAACAACAACCAGTTGATCAGCATCGGTCACGGCTTCAACAACGCGGTGGCGAATCTGAACGTGAACGCGCAGCTCGCTCCGGGGATCCGCGTCGCGATGACCTCCTACCTCTCGGCCCGCCACCATCAGGAGTCGTGGGTGAAGGACGGTTACATCCTCGTCGACGAGTCGCCGATCGACAACGCGCTGCTCAAGAGTCTCTTCAAGTACACGACGCTTCGCGTCGGGCACTTCGAGATCAATTACGGCGACGCGCACTTCCGCCGCACCGACAACGGCAACGCGATGTTCAACCCGTTCGTCGGTAACTACATCCTCGACGTCTTCACGACCGAGATCGGCGCCGAAGTGTATGAGCGCTCGGGACCGTTCATCGCCATGCTCGGCATGACGGGCGGCGAGATCCATGGCCAGGTTGCCAATCCTGGTGGCAAGTCGGTCGGCACGCTCGGCAAGTTCGGCATCGATCAGAGCTTCGGCAGCGACCTCCGCTTCCGTCTGACCGGCTCCTTCTACGCCAACAACAAGGCGATCAGCAGCACGCTGTTCACCGGCGACCGCGGCGGCTCGATGTACTACGACATTCTCGAGAACACGCAGTCGACCGAGACGGCGAACGCCTGGTCCGGCCAGATCCGCCCGGGGTTCTCGAACAAGGTGAATGCCGAAGTCATCAACCCCTTCATCAAGATCGGCGGCGCCGAGTTCTTCGGCAGCTTCGAGATCGCGAAGGGTGGTTCCTTCAGTGAGTCGAAGCTCCGCAATCTTCGCCAGGACGTGTACGAAGGCCTGTATCGCTTCTGGGACGACAAGCTCTATCTCGGCGGCCGGTACAACACCCTCAGCGGCCAGCTGATCTCGAAGAACTTCAACGATCAGTCGGTCAATCGCTGGCAGCTCGGTGGCGGCTGGTTCGTGACGCCGAACATCCTGACGAAGGCGGAGTGGGTGAATCAGAAGTACAATGACTTCCCGACGAACGACATCCGCAACGGTGGAAGCTTCAAGGGCTTCATGTTCACGGGAGCCGTCGCCTTCTAAGAACCACGCGACGGCCGAGCGCGGGAAGCGGATGCAACGAGGCTCCGCTTCCCGCCTCGCTTTTTCAGGCGGGTTGGAGCGACATAGGAGGAGCGATGCGACAGAAACTCCCAGGGACCAACATCACGGTGTTCCTGCTCTTCTTCGGCCTGTCGATGCTCGAGGTACTGGGGTCACGCAACTGGATCGTGGCCGCGCTGTGGCTGGCAGTCGGAATACTATTCCTTCACGCGGATCTCGTTCGTCGGTCGAGACTTTCCTGATCGCGGTTCCACGCGATGTGGCTACAGCGAGTCGCAACGGGTACCCCCTTCCCAGGGGCGCCCGAATCGTTTATGCGGCAAGAGCGCCGCGCAAATAAGCCGACGACTGGCACACTACCGTCAAGTTCAAACGGTTCGGGACCGATACCGCACGCTTAGAGATTACGGATCGACGTTGAGCTGCCAGCGCACCGCCAGCCGTGTCTGCCCCGATCCCGACAGGGCTCCCCCGGTCGCTCGATATGGGACGGATTCCGTGACATACGCGGCCGACGCGACACGCAACCCGGTCTTTGCATCGACAGTCTGAGTATTCTTCACGCCCAAACCGGGAAGGCGCCAGGGACCGCCGACGAGAACGGGTGCGGATCCAGAGAAATCGAGCTGCCAAGCCGTGGCCTGCCCATTGTTTCCGTCACAGCTGTCCCCAACGATGATTCCGGCGCCGTTGATGGCTCGTGCGTTTCCCCTCGGACAGCCTACGCCGCCGAGCGAGGGAAGCAACACCGGAGCGTGCCAGACCTGCGTCAGGGGATCGCGCCACCAGTACACCGGCCCGGCATTCCCGGCTGCAATGCCGACGATGATCGTTCCGGCGGCGTTGATGTAGTTTGGCGTGCCGTTGAGCAACGTAAAGGTGGAGGCATCGTCCCACACGATGCCTCCGCTCGCGCCGGCGTCCAATAAGCCGACCGCCTGACCACGGCCGTTGACGCCATAAACAGATCCATTGGTCGAAGTTGATGGAATCGCGAGCGCCTGGGGCATCAACCAGCTCGTGCCGGATCGCCGCCACAAGACCGGCCGGTCGATTCCCGGCATACTCTTCCGTGGCGGCGCCGCACCGTCCCAACCACCGACGATGAGAGTTCCATCAACAGCGCGTGCTGCACTCGCCGCGTTACTCTCCACGCTGTTGGAGAGGGTGGGAAGCGGTTCCGGCCTCCACGTGTTGTCGGGTTGCCGCACCCAGGCGGTCGCCAGGTTATTTCCATCCCGCCCAACCGCCAGCGTGCCGTTCGGGTCGATACCCCAGCCTTGCCCATCGCCCAAGCTCACGATCCCGAGCGACTCGTCGTAGAGAAACGCGAGGTGGGTCGTTCCGCTCGTGTACCCGACCGCCTGACCCAGATCATTCGCTGCGTGCATGTACACGTCGCCGCCCGGCGTACCCGATCCCAGGATCTGGGCGGACGTGACCTCGAATAGTTCGCTCCCGACGCCGTTCTTTCCTCCGGCCAGCGCGACTTGCACGTCCCAGAACGCGAGGGTCGCGTCGCCCGCGATCGTGACGTTGGCGACGACCTCCGTGGAACTGACAAACGTCGTCCGGTTGGTTCGAACGTGGAGCGAGTCTGCCACGCCATGCAGCAGCCACGTCGCCTTCGCGTCCGATGTGAAACCCGTGCCGAAGACGTGGACGTCGACGGTCGTGCCCTGATCGCCGAATGGCGGACTCGCCGACGTCACCGAAAGTGCCGTGGAGGTCCGTCCGTAGAGCGCCGGAGAAGTCGCTCCCTCCCGGGGTGTAGTCACCGACTCCCGGCCACAGGCGCCGGCGAGCAGCAACGCGCCGGCCAGGGTGGCGGAGTTGAGCGTCGGAAGTGTGCGAGCATTCATGTGAAACCCGCGGATGGAGGAGAGCGAGACGGGTCGCCGCTTCGCGGCCATCTAGCTCATTCAACGGTCACTCCGTCTGATTTTGCGCGGCCGACATTCGCGACGCGGAGCAAGACGAAAGGGGCTATATCACGGGCTACCGTCGCCGCTGCCGCTCAGCACGTAACCCGCCCAATAGTAGGGCGCCGCGTATCGCGAACTCGCGATGAACGAGCGCTGCGCGGCGGCGAGGGCGATCGACGGAGAGGATGACGAGAGCGACCCGTAAAAGCCGCGAGCAAACTCCGCGGCGCCGCGGTCGTCGATCCGCCACAGCGTCGCCACGACGTTGCGGGCGCCGCTGAAGAGAAAGGCCTGGGCCAATGTCGCATAGTCGTCGCGCCGACTGTAGGCGTTCGACCATGAATAGCCGAGCGCCGTCTCGCAGCCCGAGAGAAACACGAGCCAGCTGCGCACGTTCATCGACAGAACCTCGAATGTCTCCAGACGGCCGTCGTTGTCGGGTCGTTGCGCGGCGGGGCTGGCGGGTGGTGCGATCTCGATGTTCGAAAACATCGGACTGTCGGGATCGAGCACGCCATGGCTCGCGATGTGAACGATCCGAGAATGCATCAAAGCATCGCGAATCGCCGGTTCGGTCGCCTCGTTCCCGACAACAACGCGCGGGTCGGCGAGCTGTCGCTTCACAGCCTCGGCCTCATCCGTCGTCGAGGGAAGGCTTGTCGGGAGCGGTGCAAACACGCTCGCAGTCTGGTCCGTTGTCACCTCCGGCCTTCCGCGAAGCATCGGGAGGGCCGACGCTGAGCTGATCGTGGTGATCGCGTAATCTTCGACGAGGAATCGGGAAGCGCCGTTCGTCGCCGGCGCCCGAAGCGCCGCGAAGGGCAGGTACGTGAGCGCGGCGTGCGGCACAATGATGAGCGATCGTACCCCGGCGAGCAGCCCGGAAGACTTGGCCGGTTCGATGAGCATGTCATACAGGCTTCGCAGCGGTCCGTCCACCGCATTACTGCGAGCGCTGATCAACTGTCGTGTGAGACGAACGCGCTCCAGCAGATCGCTGCTCCCGGAAGGAATTGCAATCCACCGTAGCTGATCTCGCGTCGCGATGAACAACAGCAACTGCTCGGGCGTCGACATGTACTCGAGCAACGCCTCATTCCGCCCGAGGCCTTGCCGGATGGCGGATGCGTCGAGCGGTCGCGCGACCGGGTTCGACGACGTGAAATCCGCGTGCGACGCGCGCTCGAAGAGCCCCTCGTACTGCCGGCGTGCGTCGAGCAAATCGCGCACGACAGATCCGTCTGCCGATCCCGGCGATCGATTGCGCTCGCGGATCGTGTCCCGGACCCGCAGTTGCTCGACCAACTCGTCGATGCGCCGAAGCAGGCGTTCCATCGCTTCGCTATCGCGCGTTGATGCACGCGATGGCAAATCGCGCGCGGCGCCACCCAAGTGCTCGATCAGCGCCCGGCCTCGCGCTTCGTCGGCGACGCGGAACGCATCATCGACACGCCCGAGCGCGAGCAGGCTGACTACCAAATCGGAATATGCGATGGCGCGGTCCGTGAGATATGAGGAGCGCAGGCTGCCCGCTCCGAGTCCCCCTCGAATTCGCTCGAACCCAGCGATTGCCTGCCGACCGGCTGCAGCGGCCTTGGCATATTGTCGCAACTGGACGAAGGCGCGCGCGCGCAATGCGTCCGCTTCGGCTTGTTCGTC
>DATLPC010000030.1:0-1560 GCA_035535975.1 Gemmatimonadaceae bacterium
AAACGCCGTGAGGGATCGCATCGCGCGACTCGGAACGACGGTCCTTCAGATCAATCCGCAGCGGATCAATCAGGGCGGCATCAATACGGGCAGCACGGCCAAGCTCTCGATGGCCGACGTCGAGGCCCTGCGTCAACGGGCGGAGCACGTCACCGGCGTGAACCAACAGCAGGATCGTCCCCTTCAAGTCGTTTGGGGAAGCAGAAACACCAACGTGCAGATCACGGGGACCGCGTCCAACTTCCCCGAGGTCCGCGGATTTCAACTCGCTCTCGGGCGCATGTTCACCGACGCCGAAGACCGGGCGCGGGCCCGGGTCGCCGTCCTTGGCGCCCAAGTGCTTCCGTTGTTGGGCGCGGACAACCCCGAAGCGATCCTCGACGAGCGAATTCGGATCGGCGGAAGACAGTTCACGGTCATTGGAGTGCTGGCGAATCGAGGCGTGAGCGGTGTCGGCGACGCGGACCAGCAGGTTCTCATTCCTTTTTCCACCGGTCGGTTCGGCGTTTTCGGAACGGATCGCATCCAGGACATCTGGGTACGCGCGGAAAGTGAGAGCACGCTCGCCCTCGCCACGATCGAAGTGCAGTCGGTGCTTCGCCGCATGCACCGCCTTCGCGCGGATCAGCCGAACGATTTCTCGATCCGCAATCAGTCGGACTTTCTGACGGCGCTGAGTGAGACGACGGAGACGTTCACGCTGTTGCTCGCGGGGATCGCCGCGGTGTCGCTGCTCGTCGGCGGCATCGGCATCATGAACATCATGCTCGTTTCTGTGACGGAGCGCACACGCGAAATCGGAATTCGTAAAGCACTCGGCGCGACGCGTCGCAATATCCTCTTGCAATTTTTGGTCGAGGCAGTGGTATTGTGCATAGCCGGCGGCGCCGTCGGCGTAGCACTCGGCTCTGGAGCGTCGGCTGTGCTCCGACGCTCATTCGGATGGGATACGGCAATGAGCCCAACGGCGATCACGCTCGCATTTTCATTCGCGGCTCTGGTGGGAATCGTGTTCGGCGTGTGGCCGGCGCGACGGGCCTCGGTACTCGATCCAATCACGGCGCTTCGATACGAATGACGGAGCTGGCCGTTAGCTCCCACGCGATCATGGCGCACGCGCCGCCTGTCCCGGCGAGCGCGTCGCCGTCATCGGCAAGCGCGCGCGCGACCGGGATCGCCGCGATTGTGTGTTCCAGCATCGGTCTTCTGGTGCTGGCGGCATGGACGCTCGACCCCGAGACGGCACGCGGCGCGCTCGGCGGTATCGCGATGCCGCCCAACACCGCTTTGGGATTTCTCGTTGCCGGCGCGTCGCTCTGGATGCAGCGACAACCGCGCATCACCACTCTTATTCGCATCCCCGCGCTCGCGCTCGCTACCGTCGTGCTCGGCCTCGGCGCCATTTCGTTCGCGGAACGGATATTCGATCTGCACCTGGGTCTCGGCCGACTGCTGTTCGAGAGTCGCCTCGCCACGTATCCCGATCTCTCGTCGAGCGGGATGGCGACGAATTCGGCGGTGGCTTTCCTGTTGGCCGGCGTCGCGCTGCTCGCGCTCGAC
>DATLPC010000031.1:0-83684 GCA_035535975.1 Gemmatimonadaceae bacterium
AGCCGCCGCAGTCGCGTGTTCGCGGTCAGCACATCACATCGTACGGCTCGCGCGCCTCGTTCACGTGCGAGCCGCTCGATTTGCTCGAGACACCAACCGCCGATGCCGCCGCCCTGAAGCGCCGGTTCGACCGCCAAACGAGTGAGGTAGAGTGCCGGCGCTCCCGGATCGAGCCACGGCTCCGGTGAATACGGTCTTCGAGCCGTGGCGCCGATTGTGAACGTTCCAACGGCCGAGCCCTTGTCCAAAACGACATAGACCTCGCGCGTCCCAATGTCATCGACGAACTGCTCCGCGGTGATGGGGGACAACCAGTTGCGGAAGCCCTGCTCGGCCATTGCAAGCCCTGCCGCGGCGACAAGTTCGTGCAACCGCGACGCGTCGTCGACCGTGGCTCGTCGCAACGTCAGCCCGCCCAGCCCCGTCACTTGCCTCGAACGACCATGCCGCCCCGCGCGGTCGTCGTCTTTCCACCCTCGTACGCCAGCTTGCCGTTCACCCACACCTTCGCGATCCCTGTCGATAGTGCATGCGGGTCCGCCGGCGTCGCATTGTCGATCACGGTCGCCGGGTCGAACAACACCAGATCGGCGAACGCGCCCGGCACGACACGTCCGCGATTCACGATCCCAACATTGTCCGCGGCGAGCGACGTCATCCTCCGGATCGCTTCGGGCAGCGACATGACGTGCCGTTCGCGCACATAACGGCCAAGCACTCGCGTGAACGAGCCGTAGCCGCGCGGGTGACGCCCATCGAGCTCGCCGTCGGTGCAGATATTCGTGAACGGCCAGGCCATGATCTTCTCGATGTCGCGCTCGTCCATCGACGCCGCGATGATCGTCTCGCCCGACGGACGCCCCGCCTTGCGCGCGTCGTCGGCGTCCTTGACCAGCGCGAGCAGCGTCGTCGCCGGATCGGTGCCGCGCTCTGTCGCAATCTGCGCCACCGTCTTCCCCGCGTACTCCGGGTGCGGCCCGTAGCTCGTCAGCGTGATCTCATCGGGCGGCGCGACCTGGTCGAGCGCGAACTCCGCCGCCTTGCGATCGGTGAAATTCCGTTCGGGGAAAAGCACCGAAAGACCCGATTGCCAGTATCGGTAGGGGTATACGTCGGCGGTGATGTTGACCCCCGCCGCCCGCGCCCGATTCAGCAGGTGGATCAAGCTGTCGCCCTGACCCCAAAGCGACTTCATCGCAAGCTTGGTGTGTGAGATCTGGACGGGAAGCCGGGCCTGCTTGCCGATCTCGATGATCTCGTCGATCGCGTCCCACTCCGTGCGATCCTCGCTGCGAATGTGCGAGATGTACCGGCCCCCGGCCGACGCGGCGACCTTCGCCAGCTCCACGACCTCCGAACGCGCCGAGTAAATCCCCGGGTCGTACTCGAGTCCGGACGACAAGCCGAGCGCGCCGGACTTGAGCTCCGCCTCGAGCAACCCTTTCATCCGGCCAACCTCGGCGTCCGTTGCGTGCCGCTTGTAATCGTTTCCCATCACACGGCCGCGGACGGTCCCGTGACCAACGTAGGCCGCGACATTCATCGGCATCCCGCGGCGGGTCAGAGAATCGAAGAACGCCGCGAGTGGATAGGGTGATCCGCCGTCTTCCCCGACGACCACCGTCGTGATCCCCTGGCTCAGCGCCCCGGTCCCGTCATTGCCGCGGACCAGCGCACGGTCGGCGTGGCTGTGCGTGTCGATAAAACCCGGTGACAGCGTCAGGCCGTTCCCGTCAACTACCGTCTCGCCGGAGCGGGGTGTGAGGGACCCGACTTCGCCGATCCGAGCGCCGCTGACCCGGACCGCCGCTGGCCGCGCCGCGCCCCCCGTGCCGTCGAGCAGTAAAACATTGCGTATCAACGTCGTGGACACCGGCGACCCCTGGGCCGGCAGGGCGGAGGGCCTGCCGACAAGGACCATCGCGGTAAGGGCGAAAATGAGGGGGGAGCGACTCATCGAATTCGGGCTTGTCAGCGTTGGGGTGGGGTGTAGCTTCGCCTAATTAGCCCCGCTGTCCCCGCTGCCGATAGTCTCGCTCAAATGCTTCGACGTACCCTGGCCTTTGTAGTCGTTTCGATTGCCGCGCGATTTGCGCCGGCTCAGACGCCCGATACCAGCACGAGAGCACGCGTCGACCGCATCTTCGCCGCGTACGATCGTACGGATTCCCCGGGATGTGCCGTCGGCGTCTATCGCGACGGGCGCGTCGCGGTCGCGCGCGGCTACGGCATGCCCGACCTCGAGCTCAACGTCGCCCTCTCGCCGCAGGGCAAGCTCTCGCTCGGCTTCTTTGTCGACGCCGGCCGCACGAAACATCTCCGCTTCGACCGGACGAAGTAGACCGTGACGACGCGCGACCCCTCAATGAGCGTAACGCTCGACAACATCCGCGCCGCACTCGGCGGGCGGTATATCATCGAGCGCGAGATCGGGCGCGGCGGGATGGCCCATGTCTTCTTGGCCAAGGACGTGCAGCACGATCGGGACGTCGCGGTCAAAGTGCTCGACCACCACGTCAGCCAGGAGTTCATGGCCGAGCGATTCCTGCGCGAGATTCACGTCACCGCCAAGCTCATTCACCCGAACATCATTCCGCTGCTGGACTCGGGGCGCCTCGGCAACGTGCTGTACTACGTCACGCCATTCGCCGCGGGCGAGTCGCTGCGGCAACGCATCAATCGCGAGCGGCAGCTGCCGCTTCGCGACGTCCTGCGCATCACTGGCGAGATCGCCGACGCGCTCGACGCCGCGCACCAGGCCGGGGTCATCCATCGCGACGTGAAACCGGAAAACGTGCTGCTCGTCTCCGGTCACGCTGTCGTTTGCGATTTTGGCGTCGCTCGAGCGCTTTCCGTCGTCGGAGCCAACACTCTCACCGGGATCGGCGTCTCGATCGGCACTCCGGCGTACATGAGCCCGGAGCAGTCCGCCGCCGATGTCGTCGACGGACGGAGCGACATCTACGCGCTGGGCTGTGTGATGTACGAAATGCTCGCCGGCGAACCTCCGTTCGCCGGTACGAACATGCAGCGTGTGCTGGCACAGCACGCATCGACCCCGGCGCCGTCCATTCGACTGTCCCGGCCGGCGATTCCCGCGTCGGTGGATCTGGTGCTGGCCAAGGCGCTCGAGAAAGCTCCCGGCGACCGATTCCAAACCGCGGGCAAGATGCGGAACGCGATCGACGACCTGATCGAGGCCAACGCGTCCGGTTCCGTCGTCGCGCAGCGCGCCGCTCCTCGACGGTTGTCGCTGCCGTCGCTGCCGCCATTCCCGTCGCTGCCGTCGATGACCCCCGTGCGCTGGATGGCGATGGCGGCCATCGTCGTTCTCGTCGCGCTGGGGCTCTACATCTGGCGACGCGCGTCGGTCGTCGCGGCGGCGCCGAATGCCCCGCCCGGATCGACCCGCATCGCGGTGTTGCCGATGGCGAGTCTCGGCGCCGATCCCCAAGACCGGTATTTCGCCGCCGGCGTGACCGACGAGATGATCTCGACGCTGGCCGACATCGCCGGCCTTCGCGTCATCGCGCGCAGCTCGGTGATCGGCTACGCCGACAACAAGAAGCCGGTGAACGAGATTGCGCGCGAGCTCGGCGTGACCAGCGTCGTCGAGAGCACCTGTCAAAAGGTGGGCAATCGCTTTCGCGTGACCGTGCGGCTGATCGACGGCGCCACACAGGAGCAGCTGTGGAAGAACGAGCGCATGGCGAATGCCGACGATCTATTCGCGCTCCAACGAGAGATCTCGACCAGCGTCGCGAGCGCCCTTCGCGTTCGCCTCCTTCCGGCGGAAGCACGACGCATCGAGCGCAGTCCGACGACCCACGCCGACGCGTACGAGCTGTTCGTGCGCGCCCGCATCCTCAACAATGACCGCGAAAACACCCCCGGGTATCGTGCGGCGCTCGACACGGTCACGACGATGCTCGAGCGGGCAATCGCCATCGACAGCGCATTCGCCGAAGCACATGCGGCGTTGGCGCAGGCATACATCGCCCGCCTGTTCCGCTTCGAGCCGAACAGCCCGCTCCGGCAGCGCGCGGTCGACGAAATCGCTCGCGCGCTCGCCCTAGACTCGACGGTCGCCGACGCGTATCACGCCCGCGGCAATCTCGCGTATACCCGGGAGAGCGGTTGGCAGCTCGACAGCGCCATGCTCGATTTCAAGCGCGCGCTCGCCCTCAAGCCGAACGATGCGAGCTATCACGCGTCCTACGGCACGCTGCTCTTTCACATCGGGTTGCTCGATTCGGCGTTGCACGAGCTTCAGACGACGCAGCAGCTCGACCCGTCGAATCGCTTCGTTGTTCCGCGGATCGCTCGGGTACGTTGGTACCAAGGCAAGTATGACGCGGCGCTCGCGATGATGGGTGCCGACAACGAGTTCGCGGACGAACACGCCCTCGTTCTCGGCTATCTCGATCGCGCCGAGGCTGGTTTGCGATACTTAGATCGCGATACCGTCAAGGCTGGCGACCGGGCTGTCGATAACGCGGCCGCTCGCGCAGTCATGTTGGCCCGGCTGGACCGACGCAAGGAGGCCGACGCGGCGCTCCGCAAAGCGATGCCGGTCGGCCAGCCCGCCTCGCACTTCCATCACGCCGAATTCATGATCGCGAGCGCCAACGCGCTGCTCGGCCGCGCCGACGAAGCGCAGAAATGGCTCGAACGCATGGCCAACGACGGAATGCCCAACTTCGCGCTCATCACGAACGATCCGTCGCTCGCGTCGGTGCGCTTGCGTCCGGCGTTTCAGATCTTTCTCAAGACGGAACAAGCCAGAAACGACCGCCTGCGACGAATCATGGAGGCGCCATGAACAGCCACGTCGTGCTTCGTTGTGTTCTCGCCCTGACGCCGTCGATCCTCATCGCTCAGGCTCAACCGGTTCCGCAGACGAGTGCGAAGCCCGGTTGGCAGTGGACGATGGACAGCGTCAACAAAGTGGTGAACGCCGTGCGTGCCGGCCGCTCACTCCAACCAAAATCGTGGCCGAATGGCGCTCGCGTCGCCGTGCTCATTTCCTTCGACGTCGACAACGAAACCGTCGCGCTGCGCTACGGCGAGCCGACGGTCGGCTCGCTGTCACAGACGCAGTACGGCGCGCGCGTCGGCTTGCAGCGCGTCGTCGACTTGCTCGACGCGCACAAGATTCCCGCGACGTTCTTCATTCCATCGGTCAGCCTCGATCTCACGCCGTCGATGGACGGCGTCATCAAGAAGAGAGGGCGTCACGAGATCGGAGTTCACGGCTGGATCCACGAGATGAACTCGACGCTCCCCGACTCCATCGAGCGCCGACTCCTCAAGAAAGCGATCGCCGAGCTGACGGCGGCCACGGGCACCAAGCCGACCGGCTATCGCGCGCCCAGCTGGAATTTCAGCGAGAACACGCTGTCGATTCTTCGCGATCTCGGGTTTCGCTATGAAAGCTCGTTGATGGCGGACGATCGGCCGTACGAACTGAATCAGAACGGCAAGCCGACGGGCCTCGTCGAGATTCCCGTCGAATGGATTCTCGACGACGCGCCGCTCTTCGACCCGCGCGGCGACCGCTACTCGCCGCCGCGCGAGGTCGCGCAGGTGTGGATCGACGAGTTCGACCGCGCGTACCAGGAAGGCACGATGCTGGTGTTGACGATGCACCCGCACATCAGCGGCCATCGCTCACGCATCGTTGCGCTCGAGCAGCTCATCGCCCACATCGAGGCCAAGGCTCCCGGCAAAGTCTGGTGGGCCACCCACGGGCAGGTCGCGGAATATGTCCGGAAACAGGCGGGGCTTGGGGAGCCGGTCTTGCCGTGAAGGGCTAAGCCCGACGGAGCGTCCGTCTCCGGCGTCGAAATAGGGGACCAGCCGGACGCGCAAAGATTTGACTGTTGTAAAGTCCGCCGCGAACCGCATATTTGGCGCGCAGTATCCCCTCCCACCGAGGCGCGACGATGCCCGAGGTCCTGGCCAAACTCCGTGAAGCTCTCGCGGGCCGCTACGAGATCGAGCGCGAGCTCGGTCGCGGCGGCATGGCCACGGTCTACCTCGCGCGCGACATACAGCACGAGCGGCCCGTCGCGCTCAAGATCCTGCATCCGGATCTCGCCGCCTCGCTCGGCGCCGAGCGCTTCCAGCGCGAGATCAAGCTGGCGGCGAAGCTGCAGCATCCGCACATCCTCGGCGTCTACGATTCGGGGAACGTCGACGGCGATTTGTGGTTCACGATGCCGTACGTCGATGGCGAGAGTCTTCGCGACCGCATCAATCGCGAGAAGCAGCTGCCGATAGCCGAATCGGTGCGCATCTGCCGCGAGGCCGCGCTCGCGCTCGACTACGCGCACCGGCAGGGTGTCATCCATCGCGACATCAAGCCCGACAATATCCTGTTGATCGACGGCCAAGCGATGGTCGCCGATTTCGGAATCGCGCGCGCGCAGGGCGGCGGCGAGTCGCTGACACAGACGGGCATGGCGATCGGCACGCCGGGCTACATGAGCCCCGAGCAAGCGAGCGGCGAAACGACCGTCGACGCTCGCACGGACGTCTACGCTCTCGCCTGCGTGTTGTACGAGATGTTGGCTGGTGAACCGCCGTTCTCCGGCCCCAACGCGCAAGCGGTCATCATGCGCGTCATGACGGAGACGCCGCGGCCCATCACCGCCGTCCGGCAGGCCGTGTCGCCCGCGCTGACGAACGCCGTGGCCCGCGCGATGGCGAAATCCCCCGCCGATCGCCCAAAGACCGCCGGCGAATTCGCCAAACAGCTCGAGACGGCGATGACGGCGGAGTATGTCCCGGGCGCCGCCATCCCGTCGAAATCGAAGACTCGACGGCTCGCCGAGCTCGCGGTGGCGGCCGTCGTCGTGCTCGCGCTGGCGGTCGCCGGTGTGCTCTGGCGTAAGGACACGGCGTCGGCGACCGTGCGGCGCATCGCCGTGCTGCCCTTCGAAAATGAGGGCGCGGCAGGGGACGAATACTTCGCCGACGGGATGACCGACGAGGTCCGTAGCCGCATTGCGTCGATCAACGGAATTCAGGTCACGGCGCGCGCCAGCAGCAGCCAGTACAAGAAGACGGCGAAGACGCCGAAGGACATCGGCAAAGAGCTCTCCGTCCAATACCTGCTCACCGGTACGGTGCGGTGGAGCAAGGAGAATGGCGTCAATCGCGTTCGCATTACCCCGGAGCTGATCGAGGTCTCGAATCAATCGAGCAAGTGGACGCAGGCCTACGACACCGTGCTGTCGAACGTCTTCGACGTCCAGTCCACGATCGCGTCCCAGGTGGCGCAGGCGCTCAACGTCGCGCTCGCCCCGCCCGAGGCGGCCCGGATCGCGCAAAAGCCGACGACCAGTCTCGACGCATACGACGAGTTCCTGAAGGGCGAGCAAATCACGCAGAGCATGGGTACGTCCGACGGAATCGTGCTCGGGAAAGGACTGGAGCATTACACGAAGGCCGTCGCGCTGGACAGCAATTTCCTCCAGGCGTGGGTGGCGATTGCCCGCGCGGCGTCGGTCTCGGCGGCGAGCGGACCGACCAAGGAGCTCGTCGAGCAGGCGCGCGTCGCGGCCGAGCGGGCGGTCGCGCTCGCGCCGGATCGTTCCGAAGCGCGCCTGGCGATGGGCTCGTATCTGCTCAACGTCAAGCTGGATTACGAGGCGGCGCACCAGCAGTACCTCGAAGGGCTCAAGCGCGATCCGAACAACACCGAGCTGCTCGGGGGCCTCGGCGTCGCCGAGCGTGTGCTCGGCAAATTCGAGGACCAACTCGCGCACTTCAAACAGGCGGTGGCGCTCGATCCGCGCTCGATCAACACGGCGCGTCGGCTCGCGGCGGCGAACCACGATCTACGTCACTACCCAGACGAGCTCGTCGCCTGGGATCACGCGCTCGCTCTCGCCCCGACGAATCTCGGCATCATCCAAGGGAAGGCGTTCGGCTTCCTCTCGATGGGGATGCTCGACAGTGTACACGCGCTCGTCGAGGAAAAGCTCAAGACCGTCGACACCACGGCGCTCCTCGTTCGCTTCTCGATCTACCAGGAAACGATGTGGACCCTGCCGCCGGCGTTGTGGCCGCGGATCACGACGCTCACGGTGAAGGACTTCGGCGGCGACAAGGGGCACTGGGGACTGAAGCTCGGTCACACGTATCGTCTGCTCGGCGACTCGTCGCACGCCCGCGCCTTCGGCGACACGGCCGTCGCCGCTTTCGAAGCAATGCTCAGAGACTTTCCGGAGCGCGCACAGCTTCACGAGCTCCGCGGCCGTGCACTCGCTCTCGCGGGTCGAAGCAAGGAAGCGATCGAGGAGGCTGATCGTTCGCTCAAGCTGCGCGAGACGTCGCTCGACGCGTCGATCCGTCCATACGTGCACTTCCAGGTCGCGCGCATCCTCATTCAGTCCGGCGAATACAATCGCGCGATGGATCTGCTCGAGCCGCTGCTCAAGACTCCGGCGTCGGACGTCACGCCCGCGTACCTCCGGATCGATCCGACGTTCAAGCCGCTCTACGGCAATCCGCGGTTCGATCGGATGGCGGAGCGGAAGTAGCCGTTAGAGCTACCAAAGACACGCCGATGCACCGCGTACTTGACGATTGGTAAGTTTTCACTTACCATTCCCGGGTGCACGATATCCAGCTCGACGCCATGGGAGATCCGACCAGGCGCGCCATCGTCCAGACCCTGCGAGCGCAGGGCGCGATGGCCGTCGGCGATCTCGCCCGGCGATTTCCCGTCAGCCGGCCGGCGATTTCGCAGCATCTGAAGATTCTCAAGGACGCCCGCCTCGTCGCCGACGAGGCGCAGGGCAGGCGGCGGCTCTACCGACTCGATCCCGCAGGCTTCAGCTCACTTCGCGACTACTTCGACCAGTTCTGGACGGAAGCGCTCGACGCCTTCGCCGAACACGTCGAAGCGCGCGCAAACCTCAAGCGGAGGAAACCGTGACCACCATGGCTCCAGACACCAGCGCGAGCATCGCCCCCGTGCGCAAGTCGATCACCGTGCGCGCGACCCAGGCCGATGCCTTCCGCATCTTCACGACGGATATGGACAGTTGGTGGCCGCGATCGCACCACATCGGCAAATCACCGATGAAGCGTGTCATCATCGAAGAGAAGGCCGGCGGGCGCTGCTACACCGAGCAGGAAGACAACACCGAGTGCGATTGGGGTTCGGTCCTCGCGTGGGAGCCGCCCCGGCGCTTCATCTTTGCCTGGCAGATCACGCCGCAATGGCAATTCGAGCCCGATCTCGCCAAGTCGAGCGAGGTCGAAGTCACCTTCACTGGGCTCGGCGACGGACGCACGCGCGTCGATCTCGAGCACCGTCATTTCGAGCGTCATGGCGCCGGCGGCCCGGCAATGCGAACCGGTGTCGACTCGCCGAACGGGTGGGGCGATCTCCTGGGGATGTTCGCGGCGGTGGCAGAGAAAGCTTGAGACGGCAGCCGTTCTCTCTGACCGTCCTCTAGCCGCTCCCCGCGCCGGCGATGCGTTCGAGCTGTTCAACCAACAGTTCGACCGACGTCGCCGGCGCTTCGCACGCGTAGCTCCGGCAGACATAGGCGGTCGCGTGTCCATCCCGCGCCTCGCGATCCGCGAGGAGCGCGATGTCGTTGTTCGTCGACGGCGGACCGCCGGCCAATACGAGCGACGGCACGTACCGCTCCGCCGCCGCGCGCTCGAGCCTCGTGAAATCGGCCGCACCCGGCTCGCCGACGATCGCCAATTCGACCGCGCCATGAATCAGCATGTCGGCCACACCCAACGCGTGCCCGAACGCCGACGGATAGCGCTGCATCGTCTGGAACTGTGTCTCGATGATCCACGTTGCCCGGCGGCGCGCGTCGACATCGTGATACAGCTCGGCGAGGCGCGCCAGCAGCTCGGCGGCGAGGGACGTCCCCGATGGCACCGCGTTGTCGGTCACGTCGCGGGGACGGACGACGAGCGCCTCGTGATCGGATGCCGTGTCGAAGAATGCGTTGATGTCGTCGTCCCAAAACAGCCGGACGATCGATTCGCCGAGCTCGCGAGACCGCGCCAGCCACACCGCGTCGAAGGTCAACTCGTAGAGCGAGAGGGCGGCGAGAGCGAGCGACGCGTAGTCCTCGAGGTACCCGGTGATTCGTGCGCGGCCGTCTTTGTACGAGCGCAGCACGCGCCCGTCGCGAACCATCTGCTCGAAGAGAAATGTCCCGCTTTCGATCGCGACGCGGCGGTATTCGTCGTTGCCGAACGCGCGCGCCGCTTCGGCGATGCCGCGCACCATCAGCCCGTTCCACGAGGCGAGCACTTTGTCGTCGAGGCCGGGCCACACGCGCCGTTTGCGCCGCTCGTAGAGCGTTCGCTTCGACCGCGCAACGATCTCCTCCAGCTCGTCGAGTGAGATCGAGAATCGACGCGCCAGCGCGCGCGTGTCCCGCGTTGCGACGAAGAGAATGTTGCGGCCCTCGAAGTTTCCGCCGCTCCTCACGCCCCAGTAGGCGCGCATGATCGCCGCGTCGTTTCCGAGCGCGGCATCCAGCTCGGCTGCGTCCCAGACGTAGAACTTTCCTTCGTGTCCCTCGCTGTCGGCGTCGTACGAGGAATAGAAACCTCCATCCGGCGCGCGCATCTCTCGAATCGCCCAGTCGATCGTTTCTTCGACCACCCGGCGCGTCTCGGCATCACCCGTCGCTTGCCAGAGATGCGCGCCGAAACGTACGAGCAGGGCGTTGTCATAGAGCATTTTTTCGAAGTGGGGCACCAGCCAGATCGCGTCGACCGTGTAGCGCGCGAAGCCGCCCCCGACCTGGTCATAGATGCCGCCGCGCGCCATCTGCAGGAATGAATTCGTGGCGATCGACAGCGCGCGCTCGGTGCGCGTTCGCGCCCAGTAGCGCAACAAAAAATCGAGCGCCATGGTCGCGGGGAATTTGGGCGCGCCGCCGAAGCCGCCGTGCTCCTCGTCGTAGTCGTCGGCGAGCGACCGATATGCGCGATCGAGCAACTCGGCGCCCAGCGTTCCGCCGCTCCGCGTCGCTTCCTTCGCCGCGTCGTACATCTCGCGCACGGATTCCGCGGCGCGCGCGACTTCCGCCGGTTTGTTCCGATACGAATCGGAGACCGCGGTGAGAATGCGCTTGAACGTCGGCATGCCGAAGCGCGGCTCGGCGGGGAAGTACGTGCCGCCGTAGAAGGGAACGCCATCGGGCGTGAGGAAGACGGTCATCGGCCAGCCGCCGTGTCCCGTCATCGCTTGCACGGCCTGCATGTAGATGGCGTCGAGATCGGGGCGCTCTTCGCGATCGACCTTGATGTTCACGAAATGCTCGTTCATGAGCGCGGCCGTCGTCTCGTCCTCGAACGACTCGTGCTCCATCACGTGGCACCAGTGGCAGGCCGCGTAGCCGATGCTCAACAGGATCGGCTTATTCTCGGTCTTCGCCCGCTCGAGCCCCTCCGGCCCCCACGCGTACCAGTCCACCGGGTTGTTCGCGTGCTGCAGGAGGTACGGACTGGTTTCGCTGGCCAGGCGGTTAGGCATTGTGAGATCGGACCGGTTTCGTCAGTTTGAGCCGTCATCCTACGGCCTACGCTCGCCGTGCTCGCGTGGGATGACGGCACCAGGATGACAACTCCAACCTAAACCCGTTGGCCTCGCACAAATCTTCCCGCCGCTCGCGCGGCAACCGCAACGAGCATCCGCCGCGTCCGTCGGCGCCGCCGGTCGCGTGGTATGCGCGCATCGCTTGGGTGCCGGTTGGCATCACACTGGTCGTGATCCTGACGGCCTTCTTCTCGGCCGATCCAATCCGCGACGCCGTCACGCTCGGCACCGTCGGCGAAGCGCGGCTCAGTGTGTCGGCGGGATACATCGCGATCGCGCCGTTGTCGGCCGTGCTCGACACGATCACGCTGCTCACTGTCGCCCAGCACATCGCCGTTCTCTTTTGGGTTATCCTCGTCTACGTCGGCTGGCGAGTTCGTTCGCCACATAAGCCCACGACGCCGCTTCGCGAAACGGGATACGCGGGAATCCTTCTCGGCGGCATTGTCGTCACGTACGCCGCCGCGGCCCTGCTGCCGCGTCCGATGGCCGCGCTCGCGACGAGCGACGATACCGTTCTCTCGATCGACTTTCACGCCCATACCAAGTACTCGCACGACGGCCGGCCAGGGTGGACCGAGGACGACGTGCGGAGCTGGCACCGCGCCGCGGGCTACGACGTCGCCTACGTCACCGATCACGCGACGTTCGAGGGCGCCGAACGCGGGATCGCCGCCAATCCCGGGCAGGCGGGCGAGGGCACGATGGTGCTCCAGGGCCTCGAGGCGTTTTTCCGCGGCGAGCATGTCAACATTCTCGACGCCGGCAGGCGCTACAAAGGCATCACGACGCCCGATCGCAAGGACGTCGACGAACAGTCGCTGGCGATTGCCGGCATTCTGCCTCAGACCACGCCGGTGATCATCGAGACGATTCCCGGCGACCTGTCGAAGATTCCCGTCAAGACGACCCAAGGCACGACCGGCGTCGTCGCCATCGAGATCGTCGACGGATCGCCGCGCGGGTTGTCGCAAACGCGACGCGAGCGTCCGCGCATCGTTCGCATTGCCGATAGCCTCAACCTTGCGGTCGTCGTTGGATCGGACAATCACGGATGGGGCCGCGCCGCGCCGGGGTGGACGCTGATGCGGATTCCCGGTTGGCGCGGCATGACGACGGACTCGTTGTCGCGTCGCATCGAAGAAGTGCTTCGTGTCGGGCGCCGCGAGTCGACGCGCAGCGTGGAACGGCGCGTCGCCGGCGGAGCGTCGCCGATCGCGCTCGCCTTCGCCGCGCCGGCGATCGCCTGGCGCATGCTCACGACGCTGTCGCCCGACGAGCGCGTAATGTGGATCGTGTGGGTGTGGGCGTTCGCGCTGGCGCCGCGGGTCTGGCGCTCGGCGCGCGAACGCCGCGCAAGCACCGCGTGACGTCGGCTTTCGCGCCGGCGATGAACGATCGTCGCTGGCACGCCGCGATCGCGGTCGTACTCGTCGCGGCGATCATTCGCCTCGCCTTCG
The DNA here is from genome assembly GCA_035535975.1 of Gemmatimonadaceae bacterium. Classification (GTDB taxonomy): domain Bacteria; phylum Gemmatimonadota; class Gemmatimonadetes; order Gemmatimonadales; family Gemmatimonadaceae; genus JAQBQB01. Next base: position 13,054 of record DATLPC010000031.1, read on the forward strand.
GGGCACTCCTTCCTGTTTTTCCCGACGAGGCGTACTACTGGGATTGGTCTCGGCGCCTCGCGCCGGGCTACTTCGACCATCCGCCGGGCATTGCATGGGTCGTTCGCCTCGGTGTGATGATCGCCGCGCTGTTCGGCGGCGGTGTCGGGAGCTCGCCGCTCGGCATGCGCCTGGGCGTCGCCGTCGCGGCGCTCGTCGCATCGCTCGCCACGATCGGCACGGCGCGACACATCGCCGGGTCGCGCGCCGCGCTCCGCGCCGCGCTCGTCATGGCCGTGCTCCCGCTCTCCGCCGCTGGTCTCGTGCTCTCGACGCCGGACGTGCCGGTGCTCGCGGCCGAAGCCGTCGCGTTGTACTGCGTTGTTCGCGCGCTCGACAGCGACCTCCGCTCGCGCGCCTCGCTCGGATGGTGGACGGTTGCCGGCGTGGCGCTTGGCGCGGCGTTCGCCTCGAAGTACACGTCGATCTTTCTGCCTGTCGGCGCCCTCATCGCCATTGCTTCGCGATCGACGCTGCGCGCTCGCTTTCGCGAGCCCGGACCCTACGTGGCGTGCGTCGTGGCGACGGTGGTGTTCTTGCCGGTGCTCCGCTGGAACGCCGATCACCAGTGGATTTCGTTTCTCTATCAGATGAAGCACGGGCTCGCCGCTCCGGAAGGCTCGGCGTTGCGCGCGGCGTGGCGGCACGAGGGCGATTTCTTCGGCGGACAGTTGGGTTTGATCACGCCGATATTGTTCGTTCTGTGTGCCATGGCGGTGTGGCGGGCGCTGAAGGCGAATTCGGACGACCGCCGGCTCGTTCTCGCCGTCATCGCGCTCTCCACGTTCCTCTTCTTCACGTACAGCGCCGTCCGGCAGCGCGTCGAGCCGAACTGGCCGTCGCCGGCCTACATCCCGGCGATCATTCTCGTCGCGACGCACGATTGGAGCTCGGGCGGCGCGCGCTGGCTCGTCGGCGGCATTTGTCTCGCGGCGCTGGTTTCCATCGTCATTTACGCGCAGGCCATCACGCCGATCCTGCCGCTGTCGCCGCCGCGCGATCCGATTGCGCGCGCGTTCGGTTGGCGCGAGCTGGCGACGTCTGTCGTCAACGAGGCGGAGGCGACGTCCGCCGAGACGGGGAAGACCACCTGGCTGGGCGGCGATCGCTATCAGGAGGCCGCCGAGCTCGCCTTTTGGTCTCGTGGGCACCCGTTGACCTTCGCGACCAACATCGCCGGGCGGCCCAATCAGTACGATCTGTGGCCGGGTTTCGCGACGGTTGCGCAGCCCGGGGACAACTTCGTGATCGTGTTGGACGAGACTGAGGAGCCGCACGCGGCGCTGCGACTCATTCAGCCGTACTTCCGTTCAGCGGAACGCGGGCTGCTCGTGCCGATGATGCGCGCCGGCGGTTTGATCGGTACTCGCCGAATCTGGACGCTCGTCGGCTGGCGCGGCGGCTGGCCACCGCCCGCCCCGTCAGCCGTGGTTCGTTAGCGTCTCGTGAATCGGCGCGTTGCCGCGCCGATGCGGGGTTCGCACCCCCTCCAGCAGCTTGATGAGCTGTCGCTGCTCGTCGTCGTTGAGATTGCCGACGGCGAAATCGTCGGCGCGACGCATCTCCTCTTCGAGATCCGTCAACACCTCGAGCCCGCGCTCGGTGATGTGGCAGAAAACCTGACGCCGGTCGGGCGACGAGCGGTCGCGGCGGGCCAGACCTGCCTTCTCGAGCTTGTCGAGCAGGCGCGTGATTCCCGGCGCCGCGTGGATCATGCGATCGCGAATCACCAGCGTCGGCAGACCTTCCGTGCCGGCGCCTCGAAGGATGCGCAGCACGTTGTACTGCTGTACGGTGACGCCGGACCGGGCGACGACCTGCGCGAAGTGTCGCTCGATGAGCGCGGCCGTTCTGAGGATGCTCACCGCGACTTCGGCTTTTACCGAATGGAAAGGCCGGCGCTGGACGATTTCCGCCTGCAGCCCGCCGTCGTCGTCTTCTTCGTCGTGTGACGTCGTCGTCACCGTTGCCCTCGCCGTATGATGCGCCCTCGCGGCATTCGCTGCTCCTGAAGCCGGTTGATTGCATGATGATAGACGAGTGGCCCGCGTTGCGCGAGAGATGGGACGCGCCCAGCTTACCGCCATGCCCCTCGCCACTGACCTCGCGAGCCATCTTGCCGACAACCGCAAGCGCTCGCTCGACGAGCTGTTCGAGTTTCTCCGCATTCCCAGTGTCAGCGCCCGGTCCGAGCACAACGCCGACACCGTCCGTGCCGCCGACTGGTTTGCCGCGTCGCTCGGATCCATCGGCCTGAAAGCGACGATTCATCCAACGAAGGGCCATCCGATCGTCGTCGGCGAGTGGCGGGGCGCGCCGGGCGCACAGACGGTGCTCGTGTACGGTCACTACGACGTGCAACCGGCCGAACCGCTCGAGCTGTGGGACAGCCCGCCCTTCCAACCGACCGTCCGCGACGGAAAGATCTTCGCCCGCGGTTCGGTGGACGACAAGGGACAGCTCTTTTTGCACGTCAAAGCGCTCCAGGCGCACCTCGCCACGCGGAGCAAGCTTCCGGTGAACGTGATCGTGCTCGCCGAAGGGGAGGAGGAGGTCGGAAGCGAGCATTTGGCGGCGTTCATCGAAGCGAACCAGAAGCTCCTCGCCTGCGACGCCGTCGTGATCTCGGATTCGTCGATGTTCGCGCCGGGGCTTCCGTCCATCCTTTCGTCGCTGCGCGGCCTCGCCTACTTCCAGATCGACGTCGTCGGCCCTTCCACCGACCTGCATTCCGGCAGCTATGGCGGCGCCGTGATGAATCCGGCAATGGCGCTCGCGCGCATCCTCGCGTCGATGCACGACGCCGACGGCCACATCGCGATCAAGGGCTTCTACGACGACGTGCGCGATTGGGGCAGCGCGGCGCGCGAAGCCATCCGAAAACTTCCCTTCGACGACGAAGGCTTCCGCGGCGAGACCGGCTCGCCGTCGCTGTTCGGCGAGAAGACCTTTTCGACGCTCGAGCGCGTGTGGATGCGACCCACCTGCGAGGTGAACGGCCTCCTCAGCGGCTACACCGGCGAAGGCGCCAAGACGGTGTTGCCGAGCAAGGCGATGGCGAAGGTGAGCTGCCGTCTCGTCCCGGATCAGCGTCCGGACGAGATCGAGCGCCTCATGCGCGCCCACGTCGAGCGTGTCGCCCCGCCCGGCGTGACGGCGACCGTCCGCCCCCTCCACGGCGGCCACCCCTGGCGCGCCGATCTCAACGGACCGCTCTTCGACGCCGCCCGCCGCGCGCTGGCGACGGCCTTCGACAAGGAGCCCGTGATCGTCGGCGAAGGCGGATCGATCCCGGTCGTCGGCGATTTTCAGAGAATTCTCAAGGCCCCGGTGTTGTTGATGGGATTTGGCCTACCGGGTGAGAACGCGCACGCGCCGAATGAATGGATGGCGGTTGATAACTTTCATCGTGGGGCGGAGGCGGTGGCGGCGCTGTGGGATGAGTTGGCGGGAGGGTGAGTAGGGCTGCTGCGCCGCTTGTGGGTGCGGCCGCTGGCGCGAGCCTGTGGGTACGGTCGCTAGCGCGAGCCTGTGAGTACGCTCGCTTCGCTCGCTGTGTGCAACTGCATCCGGCGTGTGAGGCTCAGGATGAGGCGGCGAAGCCGTCCCTGAAGAACCGCGAGTAGTCTCGCCACCGATTCGGCCTTGGCAGGATCGCCCAACTGTTGACGGCGTGCGATGCGAAGCTGAAAGAGCAGTTCCGACGATGATCCGTGGGCGATATACAGGAAAGAGCGCAACGAGGCATTCGACTCCATTCCGCGCTTGCCCTGTCGCCCACAGCCCTCGAAGATGTTTGACCCGATTGAGACGGCCGCACGTCGCATTTGTGCGGCCAAGCCGAAGCGCTCTTCCTTGGGGAAATCACGCGTGAACGCGTAGACTGCGTTTGCGAGTCGCTTCGCGTCCGCGGCGACGCGCAAGTTATCCGGGTTTTGCACGCGCTACGCTAGCACGCGCGATCGCATTCACCAAACCCGCGGCATTTCAGCCGACACCCTTCTATTGCCTCGCAGGGTGTGCCGTTACACACAGCGAGCGAAGCGAGCGTCCTCACAGGCTCGCGCTAGCGACCGTACTCACAGGCCCGCGCACCGGCCGTGCTCCCAGCGAGCGCCAGCGAGCGTGCCCTCAGAACCGCCACTCCCTCAACACCAAACCCCCATACGCCCGAACCGTCCGATACGGCTGCGTCGTCAGCGTCGGCTCACTCAAAATGATCCTCGGCTCGATGCTCGCCGTGAAACGCCAGCCATCAGCCGTCCGGTGCTCGATCGCGCCGCCGAATTGGTAGGATTGCGTTTGGATCGTGACGAACGTGCGGGGGTTCACGTACTTGCCTGCCTCGAATTTCGTCTGCGTGATGAAATTGCCGACGCCGCGGCCGGCGATTTCGGTCGGGACGTCGCCCGGGGTGATGCTGAATACGTCGGTGCCGAAGGCGCGGCCCGCTTGAAGCTCGACCTGATCGACGATCACGCCGAGCGCCACCGAGGCCAGACGCCGCACGGCGAGCTGCGCGCCGACGCCGAAGAGATCCATGCTCGCCGCGGAACCCGCGACGCTCGACGAATTGAAGGCGAGGAGCGACGTCGTCGATTGGCCGAAGGCGAGAAGACTCAACAGCTCCGACTGCGTCTTCGGCGGCTGCGCGTCGCTCTCGAGCGAGAGCTTCGGCCGCTTGAGCGTGCCGCCGATCAGCACGCGAATGTTGACCGCGCCGCGCGACGCCATCTGCACCTGATACTCGCCGGTGATCTGGAGCGTCGGGTTGAGATCGGGCGAGCCGATGAACATCGCCGAGCCGCGGCTGATCTGGAAGCGCTTGCCGAGGAAGTTGTACTCGCCGCGATCGGTCGTGATCACGCCGGTGAGGGCGAGCGATCCTGCTTCTTCGCGAATCGTCACCGGATCGTCCGTGTACACCTCGATGTTCGCTTCGCGGTTGCGCACCCACGTGTTGTGCTTGACCGCGAGCGCCATCTCGATGCGAAGATTCGCCATCAGCGGCGACTGCGACGGAAAGAGGCCCTTGTCCTCGACCATCGCGGTGTCGAGCACGTTGAACAGCGCCGGATCGCCGGCGCCGATCAGATGGCGCCCCGTCGGCTCCGGAGCGTAGATCACGCCCTGCGTGACCGTCGCTGCGCCGCTCAGGTAGGCGTGGCTGAACGGCCCGGTCAGGGCGAGACCCGCGTCGATCCGGATCTTCGCGTGTTCGTTGTTGATCAGCTCCGCGCCTTCCGACGTCAAATAGAGATTGAACGACGGCTCGCGCCAGTTGCCGATCCCGAGGCTTCCACGAAGACGCACCGGCCCCTTCGCCCACGCGTACACCGAATCCACCAACACCGAATCGCCCAGCATGCGAACCGACGCGCTCATGCTCTCGAGCGTCGTGCCGGTCGAGTTGAGCATCATTGTGCCGTTCCTGACCGCCAACGCGCCAAGCAGGCGCGGACGCCGAAGCGTCCCGCGCAGCGCTAGTCGGCCGAACACACGGCCGTGAACATTCGACACCATGTCGGTGAACTGCGGGATGAGCTCCACCGGCAAGCTGTCGGCGACGACGTCGACGGACATCGGATCCGGCAGCAAGCGATCGCCCGTCACGCCGCTCAGGGCGAGGTTGATCGGAATACGCGCGTCGCCGACGGCCATCGTGCGGCCGTCGTTGCGCAAGACATCGATGTGGCTGGTGAGCAGCCGCTCCGCGTACGCGAATGTGCCGCGGGTGATCGGCACCTTCGTTCCGTTGTACGTGCCGTACACCACCCCGAACGCGCCGCGAAACCCCGGGTCGGCGAGCGTGCCGGTCATCATGCCGTGCAACGTCGCCACGCCGCTCACGTCGACGTCCGTCTGCAGAATGTCGGCGACGTTGGAGATGGGAAAGTTGTCGACGTCCAGCCGCAGGTCGGCGACCCCGCTCGTCGGCAGGAGACCGTTCGCGTAGATGCGCCCGTCGCCGCGGTTCTTGAGCTCGAGGTCGATCACGCGCACGCCCGGTCCGCCCCATGTCACCGCCGACGGCCGCGTCATCGTCCAGTACGCGGTGTCGAAGCGCAATTTCATGTCGGCGAGCCGCAGCTCGCGACGATCCGGAAAGATCGCGTAATCGCCGGACACGGCGTACTGTCGATTCTTGTCCTGCAAGACGGAAAGCTCTGCGTGTCCGCCCGGCGACGCGTACGTCACTCGCGCGCTCACCGAGTCGAAGGCGAAGCCCATCGCGCTCACGCTGTCTGCCCCGATCGCGACCGCGAGCTTCGCTTGCGGCGTGCGCGCGTTCGTCCATGCGTACTCGCCACGGAAGGAGCGCACGAAGTTGCCGCGCGCCACGACCTTCTCACCGGCCGCTCGACCGCGCAGATCGAAGTCGTAGATGTTGCCGCGCAGCGTTCCCGAGGCGACGAGCGATCCGGAGAGCGTATCGCTGCGAACGGGTTGGCGCGCGACGGGCACGCTGAGGCGCGGACCCGGCGCGCCGGTGAGCAGGCGCTGCATCTCGCTGGCGCGCGCGATGCGCACGGAATCCTCGCGCGCTCTCGCCAACGCTTGCGCCGCGGCGCGTGGACGCGGCTGCACCGTCGCCGACGCGGTCGCCTTGGCCTTCGGCAGCCACCGGTTCAGCGCACCGAGGGAATCGATGGCGACCTTGTACGTCAGTTCGCCGCTCGTCGTGCGCGTGAGGCCGAAGCTGCCGGTGACGTCGGCCATGACATCGTAGCCATGGGCGTAGAGATGCTGGATCTGCGCGAGTCCGTTGGCGAGCGTCGCGTGCACCGACGCCGTGTCCACCGCCAGCGTGTCCCAGCGTGACGCCGAGAGGTCGGCGGCGATCGTCGAGCGCATCGTGGCGAGCTGCGTCCCGCGCCCATGAACCGCCGCAGTGGCGGTGAGCGACGTGGCCGGCGCCTTCGTCGTGATTGTGTGAAGGTTGAGCGTGTAGAGACGCGCGGTGAGATCATAACCCTTGTCTCGGCTCGCGAGGTCCAGCGCGCCACGCGCGTCGAAATGGCCGCCATCGGGCAGGCGAAGATCGGTGTTCACTCGCAGATTGGCGAGCGTGCCCGCGAGGTGAATCGGTCCGACCGCCGAGCCCTGCAGACCAGCCGCCGGGAAGAATCGGCCGGCAGTGACGAGCGACACGGGCTCGGCGACGACGTCGACGTCGAACGACTTTCCGCCGGTGAGCTTCACCGCGGCGCGTCCTTCGAGCACCGAGCGCTCGCCTCGATCCACGTGCTCCACGTTGAGCGTGAGACCGAGCTGCGACTTTGTGTTCCCGTTGACCGTGGCGTTCCCGGTCAGCACGCCGCCGATCGGCAGGTCGGGTTTCCACGTCCGCGCCATGTCGACTTGCAATGGCCGCAGCTGCAGACGAAGCTCGCGCGCCTGCACGGCGCCCCCGGCGAGGAATCCCACCAGGCCGTTCGCGATCACGCGGCTCCTGCCCGCCCGCTGGTCGTCGAAGGTGACGTCTCCATTCACCTGGAGCGCGTGGCGTCCACCGCTCACGATCGCGTGGCCAGCCGCCACGCCGCGCCGTGGCGACCTGAATCCGGGGATCAGCTGCTCGAGGGTGCGCGTATCCACGCCGGTGAAGCGGAGATCGGTATCGCGAATGGTGATCGTGTCGCCGAGGGTGATGCCGAACTTTCCGGTCGTGCGGCTCCCCGCCATGGTGATGTCGGCGTTGGTAATCGTGTAGCTCTGCAAAGCGCCGCGCCAAGCGAGACCGAGATCGAGCTTGCCGCGCCCGTCCGACGGGAGACGCGGGTACACCCAGCGCATGTCGGCGAAGCTCGCCGGATCGCTGTGGACGTTGAGCGTCATGTCGCCGCTCGAGAACACGTAGCTTCCGCTGCCGCTCGCCTTGGAGCTCGGCATCTCGACGTACGCGCTCTTCCACCACGCCGAGTCGTTGTTGAAGGAGAAGGCACCCTTGAGGTCGCGGACGATCGCCCCGGGCGGGCGGAAGGGATACGCTTCCATCGACATCGCCGCTACTTCGGCGAGCCGGTCTTTCATCCCCGGCTCGGCCAGGCGCAGCAATGGCAGCACGGCGTTCACCGAGTCGAGTTGCACCGTCTTCTGAAAGCCACCCGCGACTCGCTGAATGACGAGACGCCCTTTGCCACTCAGCGCCTGACGAATCGCGCTGTCGCGTGCCGCGGGACTCAATCGCTCGCTCGGATTCCACGTGCTGCGGACGATGAGCTGACCGCCCCTCAGGCTGACGTTCGTCAGGCGAATCCAATCGCCCCAACCCGTTTGCTGGCTGGGCGGCTTGTGCGTCGTATCGCGCGGGAAGATGCGCTGCCAATTCCAATCACCCTTCGGCAGGCGATCGAGCACGACGAGCGGCCGGACGACATAGACCTGGTCCAGCCAGAGACGCCGTCGCAGCAGCGACAGCACGCTGTACTTGCTCGTCGCCGACTCGACGGCGATGAAGGGCTTTCCGGCGCTGTCGGCGATCGTGAAGTCGCGGACGCTGACGCCACTCAGCAGGTTGCCCTCGAGCCGGCCGATCTTCACCTGTCCGTGCACCATCCCACCGATCGCGTTGACGGCGAACCGACGTACCCGCTCGCGGCCCCAATCGGTGCTCGTCAGCACGAGCACGGCGGTGATCGCGATGAGGATGAGCAGCGAGATCAGCGCCGCGCCGACGAGAATTCCGCGTCGCCAATTGAGCGGCTGCTGGCCTTCGACCACGGTGAGGTGGCTGCGGTCGTCGTCACGCGGCCTTTCCCCAGGGGAAGGAGCGCCGCCGGGCTGCTCGCGCCACGCCGCCATCAGTACGCCTCTCCGATGGAGAAGTGGAGAACCAGGCGATTGAGCAGCGTCTTACCCGACGACCAGCCGCGGGTCCCGTTGAGCGGCACGATGATCGAATGGCCCGTACTGTCCTGCAGCGCGGTCACGACACCGAGCTGGTCGACCTTTCCGGGATTGATTCCCAGGTCCACGCGAATCGGACCGACCGGTGATTGATATCGAATCCCGAACCCGGGTGTGACGGCCCAGGCGCCTTTGGTGAGATTTTGAATTGTCTGAAGCCCACGCACCGTGGCCGAGCCGACGACGCCGGCGTCGATGAACACCGCGCCGACGAAGTGGCGCAGGTTGGGCCCGAGCGGCAGCGGCATGCGGTACTCGACGCTTCCCTCGAGCAGCGACGTGCCGCCGAGCGGCTGGCTCACGAAATCGCCGTTGCCGAGGTTGGGCGAGTTCGGGTCGCAGAAGCGGAGCGAGCCAGGCGTCGGCGCGCAGACGCCGCCGTTGAAGCTGTCTTTCGGGCCGAGACTCGTCGCGTCGATCGTCAACACGCGCGGACCAAGCTGGCTCTCGGCGTAGCCACGCACCGAGTTCGCGCCTCCGGCATAGAACCGTTTTCGCGGGTGAAGCACGCCGCTGTCGAGGCCAGTGACGAGTGGACGAACCCACCCGATGCGTAGGTGCGTGGCGATCACGTCCTGCGTGCCGCTGCGGTGGGCGTACAGCGAGCCGTCGAAGAAGGCGCGGTTGTACTGATAGTCCGAGAACGTGTACTGCGACGCGTGCTCGAGGTCGACGCGCGCGACATATCCCTTCGTCGGCGAGAACGGCGCATCCGAACGATCGATGAATCCCGTCAGCGTCAGTGGGGACAACGAGTGATGCGACCGCAGCGTGACGATCGTCCGCGTGTCGCAGACGCCGAAGTTCACGCAGAAGTACACCTCGCTCGCGTCGACGCGATTCAGCTCATAGCGATAGTTGAGACTGACCGGGAAGCGCGGAAGGAATAGATGGGTGAATGTCCCCTGGCCGCCGTAGCCGCGATCGATGAACACGCCGGGGTTGATGTTGCGGTGCGTGAACGCGCCGATCGCGGCCTGGTCTTTCGGCCGTTGCAGAAAGGCGGGCTGCTTGAAGTCGACACTCGCGTTGTACGTCGGCTCGAGGTAAGGCGAGACGTTCTGCGGGCCCACTTCGTTCGTGACGTCGCGAAAGAACCCTCGCCCCTGGAGCGCGCTGGCGAACAGGTTGCCCACGGTCCCGTCCAGGTCGAGGCGACGGGCGCCGCCGAGCATGTTGTACGCCGTGTAATGCGCCTGGAACTGGAAGAAGTCGACGCTGGAAATCCCCGGGCCGAGGCGTGCCTCGTGCATCGGCGCCTCGGTGACGTCGACGATCACGTTCTTCACGCTGTCGTATTGCGGCGGCACGTCGATCGCCGCCAACCGGAAGAGATTCGACTCGTAGAGATTCCGCTGGCTCTCGAGAATGTCTGTCTGCCGGTACAGGTCGCCCGACTGGAAGGTGAGCGAGTTGCGGATGGTTCCGATGCTGACGCGCTGATTGCCGGCGATGCTGATCTTGCCGATCGTCGTGCGGCGGTTGGGCGTGAGCGTCATCGCCACATCGCCGACGCGAGCAACGCTGTCGACGTCGACCGTCGCATCGATCACCGCGTCGCCGTACCCCATGTCCCAAAGCTGATTCTGGAACATGACGCGCATCGAGTCGAGGAGCACCAGATCGAGCGGCTTGTTGGCTCGCAGCAGCGTGAGCCGGTTGCGAACCTTGTCCGAGATCAACGACGAGTCGTAGCTGATGGCGATCTTGCGGACGACGGTCGGCTGATTCTCGTGGACGTCGAAGGTGATGTGTACTTGCCGCGCGCCGCTGCGGGCGACCGTCGTATCGACGGTGGCATCACGAAAACCGCGTTTCCAGTAGTACAGCCGGATGCGAAGGACGTCGCGCTCGAATTCCGCCTGGTCGAGGTAGTGCCGGTCCTTGATGGTTGGAGAACCACTGATCCAGCAGAAGGGCAGAAGGAGCATGCTCCGGCACTTCGTCGCCTGGGTGGCGATGCTCTTCTGCAGGTCGGCCTGATCGACGCTTTTGACTCCGGTAAACCGGAGCCGGCGGATTTCGGGGGCTTCTCGCTGCTGGTCGCGAGTATTTTGGGCGCGGGAAGCGCGAGGACCGACGAGTGCCGCTCCGACAGCGAAGGTTGCAAGCCATCGATAGATGGAGTGCCGCATGTGGCCTGCTTTCAAGCAAGCCCTACGCCCGGGCGAATAGACGAGCCCGGCAAGACGAAAACGGCGCTTTCTAGGGCATAAAGGGCGCTGATTAACGGCGCTAGTAAACCGCGCTTTGAGACCGCGCTCCTAAACGCCGCTGGGAGACGGCGCTCAAACCGCGCTGGTAAACGGCGCTCAAACCGCGCTGGTAAACGGCGCTGTGAAGCGGCGCTACAATCCAGCGCTCAAACGGCGTTTGTTGCGAGCGCTGGTAAGCGACGCCCGCGGTTTCAGCGCAGGTTACACGCGTCCTTTACCAGCGCCGTCTAAGAGCGCCGTTTACAAGCGGTGCAAAGAAGCGCCGTTTATGCCGTAGGGCTAGAGTCCGGCCAATAGAGCATCATTCGATGGCGTCGCCGCGATCCGCTTGATCAGCCATTCCATTGCGGATTGCGGTGGCATCTGGCTCAAACCGCGCCGGAGCGTGTAGACGCCGTCGATCTGGTCGGGGCGGAAGAGCTTTTCCTCGCGGCGCGTGCCGCTCGTCCCGATATCGATCGCGGGATAGATGCGCTTCTCGGCGAGACCGCGATCCAGCTTGATCTCGCAGTTGCCGGTGCCCTTGAATTCTTCGAAGATCACATCGTCCATCCGCGACCCCGTCTCGACTAGCGCGGTGGCGATGATTGTGAGGGAGCCGCCGCCAGACGTCGCGGGAATGGAGCGAGCTGACCCAAAGAAGGCCTTCGGCTTCGCCATCGCCGTCGCGTCCAAACCACCGGAGAGCGTGCGTCCCGTGCCGCGCTCAGCGGTGTTGTGCGCGCGGGCCATGCGCGTCAGCGAATCGAGGACGATGACGACGTCCCTTCCGCTCTCGACGAGCCGGTGCGCACGGTTGAGAACCATCTCCGTTACCTCGACGTGGCGCTGCGCCGGCTGGTCGAAGCTCGAGGAAATGACCTCGCCGACGCCCCACGAGATGGCTTCGCTCACTTCCTCGGGACGTTCGTCGACGAGGAGGATGAGCAGCACCGCGTTCGGGTGGTTGAGCGCGACGCCTTCCGTGATCGCGTGGAGCAGCGTCGTCTTACCGGCGCGGGCCGGCGCGACGATCAGAGCGCGCTGGCCGTAGCCGATCGGCGCGATAAGGTCCACGGCGCGGCGAATGAGCTCGGCGCCGCCGCGTGCCGGGCGTCCCGTCTCCATGAACAGCTTCCGTTCCGGGTACGAGGCGGGGAGCGCGTTGAACTCTGGGCGCTTGGCGGCGAGCGCCGGATCGGACTCGTTGATCGTTCGGATCTCGACGACCGTCGGACGGCCGCGCTGGTCGAAACCGACGGCGGCGTCGATCAGGTCGGCACGCCGTAGCTGCATCTGCCGCACGAGATGCGGCGGCACGTACGGATCGCCCGGCTCGGCGAGGTAACTGTTCGACGCGCGACGCAGGAAACCGGCGTCTCTCGCCGGCTCGAACCATCCGTGCATCTCGGTCGACGCGATGATCTGTATCGGTTGTTGCGACTGCTGCTGCTGTTGCTGCGGCTGATCGCGTCGCGGCCCACGGCCGCGCCCCCGACGATGCCGGCGCCCATTGCGGCGATCATGGAAGCCGCCGCCGCCCCCGCCACCGCCGCCGGCATCCTGGCCGCGATCGTGGCGTTCGTGACGGTCGAAGCGCTGATACTGATTTTGCTGCCGGTCGTAACCCCCTCCCCCACCGGCGTTCGGCGGGCTGCCTGGTTGTTCGGCTCCGCGGCTGATCGGCGGGAACGAGCCGTTCATGCCTTGCGGCGGGCCAGAGGGAGGCGTCTGGAATTCGTCGGTGCGCCGGCCTTCGCCTTCATCAGGCCTTCGTTGCACGAACTCCGTTCGCTCGCTCGGCGCCGGCGCCGGAGGCGCTGAGGTTTCGAAGTTCGACGGGGGTTGCGCTGCCGCTGCCGCTTCGGCCGGGGGCGTCGCTGCTGCTTCGTCGCTCCGCGGTCGACTGGATCTGGGCTGTCTGCCGCGACGTGGCCGCTCGGGCTGTGCCCCCTCGTTCTCTTCACGTGCGACGGGCGGCGCCAAAGGCGTCTCGGGTTCACTCGTCGCGGCAGGCGCCGAACCCGCCGACTCAACGTCGTCGCGATAAGGGTTGTCGCCAGTGTCCGCGCCGGAACGGTTGGACGGACGTCGACCACGTCCGCGACGGGGTGGGCGTCGACTTTCGCTCATGCTGTGCTTGGTAAAAGGGTGATTCTATCTAGCCTGTCCGCGCCGTTCGCGGACGAATGCTTCACGGTTCAAAAGGGCAGGTCCGAAACACGCCGGACGGAAAACGCCCTCACGGATCGCTCGCGGAATGCACTGCGCGCGATGAAATGCGAAGAATGACGGGAGTACTTCGACGCGACGTGCTGTCGGTATCGTCGGGGCGCGGATCCCTCACGCGAGATCCAACGATGCTGGCGCTACGGCGCGGCTATCGACGTCCGGTCCCGGTGCACCGCCTTGGTGCGGCCGAATACCCTGACGTGTGTGCCGGAGGGACGACGTCGCGGTCGTGCCGGCGGACGCCAAGAGTATCGCCACTTCTCCAGTTTGGCGCAACCCTGACGTCGATGTCCCCTAGGCTCCCTGCTGGGCTGCGAACTTTGTGCCGTGCAGTCTCGGGTTGGGCGGTCGGGTAGGTTTCGCGTGGCCTAATGGCGGCGATTGAGGTCACAGGTCCCTGGTCCCAGGTCTCACGTGTAACCGCGGTTGCGCCGTCTCAACCTTTGACCTGAGACCTATGACCTGAGAGCTACAGGCCCCGTCCCGCATCGCCCGCGACTAGGGTCGCAATCTGAACCCCGACCACAAACCTCAGCCTTCCCTTGTACCCCCCCAAAGGCCCGAACGATCCCCTCTCCGCCGAATTGGCCGGATATGTCGCGGCGTACCAGCGCTCCGGGGATCTAGGACAGCTGCTCGACCATCTCAAGGCGTTCGCGGAGCGGACCGATGCCGACTTCCTGGCGGCGGCGGCAAAGCCGTTTCTCGGCATGCCGGAGGTCGTGATCCCGCTCTACGAACGGATTACTGCCGAGCGCCTGGGCGATGCGCAGGCGATGGTGATCCTCGCCAACGCGTACTGGCTGGCCGGGCGGGGGGCGGACGCGGTATCGCGGCTGGCGTCGAAGGCCAAAGAGATCGACCCCTCGAACCGGGGAGCTTGGCATCTGTGGGCCCTTGCCGAGTCGAGCGTGCGGAAGCGCGTGGACCGATGGCTCGAGGTGACGAAGCACTTCCCCGCCGACCAGCTCGCGCGCGCCGCATTGGCCGACAACGCGACGAGTCTGGCGACGGACGAAGACGATCCGGTGGCGCTCAAGCTCGCAATCGAGACGTACGAGTCCCTTCTCGCCGAAGGCCCGCCGACGGCTCAGCGACTGGCTCTCGAGGAGACTCTAAAGACTCTGCGACGGGAGAGGTGAGCGCATTCCCCGAAACAATCGCGTCGACGATCCGCTTCGCGTCTCGGCCGACGCCCTGGATCATCGTCGACGACAACGAGTAGAGAAAGTTCAGGCCGACGAAGAACAGCCGAGGCTCTGTCTCCGTGAGCCCGCCGCGGTGAACGAGCGTTCCGTCCGCCGAGAAGACCGGTAGATCGATCCACGAGAAGCCCGGCGTGAAACCGGCGCTCCAGATCACGTTCGTCACATTGAGCAGCGCGCGATCCTCGAGCAGCGGACGGCCTCCTTCGACGCCGACCATCCGCGGAACACGAAGGATTCCCGCGGCCTCGAGATCGCGCGGCCGGGCGCGAATGAGCGGACTGCCTTTGCCGAGGAACTTGGGCCGCACTTTGTGTCCCACCGGCGTGTCGATCGTGAATACGCGGTGAAATACGAAGCGGAAGAGCAGCGGCGACAACACGAACCGAGCGAACATTCCATCGATGTCGTACGGAAGGTGCCCGGGATGCCGGCCGGCAAGCCACACGTCACGCCGCTCCCCCGCGCGCGCGATGTCGAGCGCGATCTCGGCGCCCGAGTTGCTCGCCCCGACAACGAGCACCGCACCTGGCTGCAGCTGTGACGGATTGCGATAATCGGATGAGGCAATTTGTCGGATGTCCGACTTCAAATCCCGCGCGAAGGGTGGGATCGCCGGCTGCTGAAAGGACGACATGGCGACAACGACATTATCCGCCTCGAGGCGCAGCTGACCGGTATCGATGACGTAGCGACCGTTGCGCTTCCAGAGGCGATCGACGCGGGTTCTCGTGTAGACCGGTAAGTGAAAGCGAGCGGCATACGCCTCGAGGTAATCGGCCATCTCGTCTTTGGACGGGAATGAACCGGCCGGAGCGGGGAATGGCATCCCCGGTAGTGCGTCGTAGCGGGCGCGCGTGAAGAGGCGAAGCGAATCCCATCGGCGGCGCCAGCTATCGCCGATGCGTTCGTTCGCGTCCAGTATCACGAAGGGGATGCCGCGCTGCGACAAATAGTAGCCGACGGCGAGTCCCGCCTGTCCGCCGCCGATGACGACGGTGTGAAGTCGTTGCCCTTTGATCAGGGTCGTGCGATTCGATGTTGCCACTGAACTATTCCGCGAAAAATGATGGCGCAGAATAGAATTGGCCGGCGCGGCGCGCATCGAACGCAATACCCACGTCCGCGATGCGTACGCGTGGGTATTTCTATGTAGAGCGGAAGGCGGCAGAAGGGACGACGCCCCGCTCGTGGGCGAACGCGGTCGCCGCGGCGCGATTGGGGACGTTCAGCTTGAGGAAGATGTTGCTCACGTGGCGCGCCACGGTTTTCTCGCTGATCCGCAGCGCCGACGCGATGGCGCGATTGGTCTCACCCTTGGCGATGTGGCGAAGTACTTCCGTCTCGCGCGACGTCAATCCGCCGGCGACGCTCGGCGAGCCGCGGCGCAGCGCATCGACGCGCGCGACGTCGGGGCGCGCGCCGAGTTGCTGGAACTGCTCGCGCGCGGCGTCGAGCTCGAGCTCCGCGGCTTCATCGTCGCCCAGTGCGCGGCAGGCGACAGCAACCAGAACGCGGGCGCGCGCCACGTCGTACGGGACGTTGACTGCCTGCGAAATGGTCGCCGCGGCGCGGAGCGCCGTCAGCGCCGAGCGGGGGTCTCCATCCGCCAGCGCGACCGCGCCGTTGGCGAATGACGACGCGGCGCCGAGCAGCGGCGCACCGATCGCGCGGGCGAGCTCCGCCAGCTCGCCAGCTCCTTGTCGCGCGAGGTCGACGTCGCCCGCGGCCAACGCGATCTCGACGAGAGCGGGCAACCGCCGCGAGCGGATCGGCCACAGCTCCGCCTCGTCGACCGCCCGGCGGATGCTCGCTTTCGCCGCCGTCGCTTTTCCCTGCGCCAGACGAAGCAACGAAAGGCCGGGCTGCGGATCGTATCCCGCGCGGCTGGACATTCGGTAGGCGGCATCGGCGTCGTCGAACGCGCCGCGCAGCCGATGAATTTCACCGATCTCGTACCAGGCGAGGCCGACGCCAAAGTGCGCCGGCTGCCGCGCGAACCACTCACGCGCCCGGTCGAGCTCCGCCGCGGCGTCATTCCACTCGCCGCGCAGACGTACGATCTCGGCGCGGTGGATCGCGCACATGCCGCGATAAACGATCTGATCGCTCTGCGATTCGCACCAGCGATCGAGCGCCGCGGTCCACTCGGCGGCGCGGGTCAGGTCGTACATCTCGCGGCAGGCGTCGACGGCGCTGCAGTAGATGTCGCCGACGAAGAGCGCCGCGACTTCCCCGGACTCGAGCGCGATCAGTGTTTCGTCGAGAAGAGTCGCGCCGCGCGCCGGGTCGCCGGAAAAGATCAGCGCGCGGCCCTGAGCGTGGCGGGCGAGCGCCACGAGGTTGCGGTCGTCGAAGCGAGCGCCGATCGCCGCGGCGTCGGCGAAGGTCCGTTCGGCGGCGACCGCGTCGCGTTCGACGGCATGACGGAGGGCCTCGGTGAAACGCAGGTAGCCTCGCTCCACGCAATCGTGCAAGACTTCGCTGTCCGCGGCGGCTTCGTCCAACACTCGAACGCCTCGTGCCATCCATCCCGTCGCATGCGCGATGTTGCGGCGCACGAGCAGACCGAGTGAGAGCCAAAAGGTCGCGCGGGCCGCGCCGCGTGCGTCGCCGGCGTCGAGCGCCGCGCGGTGGGCGCGCTCCCATGCTGCCGCGCTCGCCGACGTCTCGCCGAGCAAGTGCGCGGCGCCGGCAAGCAAGGCCAGATCGTCGCAGTCCAGCGGTCCGAGGGAGTCCGCCGCGGAGAGCTCGGTGAACGCCGCCCGCCACGCTCCGCGCGCGAACGCGTCTCGTCCGCGCTCGACCGCGGCAACCAAGGAAGAAGATTCCGGACGCAATGTGACGCCCGGGTTCTCGGATCCTGCCTTTTGCATAACTAGAAAGTTAGGGCGCCCCGCGGCCCGGCGTCACCGAATCGATCTCGCCCTCGTCGCCTCTCTCACGGCGCGCACGACCTGTTGGATGTCGCTCGCCTCGCCGACGACCTCGTAGACGATCGACTCCTTCCCGACGATCCGCTGTACCTGGCTGATGTTCACGGTGGTGAGCACGAAGTGCCGGCCCTTGAACGCCTCCGTGCAGCGCAGGTGGTCGAAGAAGCGCCAGTTCACGTCGTACGGCGGCACGATGTCGTAGATGATCACGCGCGGATTGTGGCGCACGATGGTCGCTTCGACGTCGCCGGCCGCGGTCTTGATGTCCTCGATGTGAATGACGATCACGATATAGCCGGCGCTCTCGAGGCTCACGCGGAGCAAGCGGATGAGATCCGGATTGGTGTTGACGATCGCGACGACGATTGGCGATTCGGACATGCGGACGAGTCTGGGTCGTCCGGCCGTTAACGCAAAGCGAATGCCGCGAACGGTCCCGCCCGTTCGCGGCGGGATGCGTCAGCCGGCGGCGTCGCGCGCGCGCGGGGCGAGCGAACTGACGGCGTTGAGCAGGTCGTCGAGCTCGAAGGGCTTCATGAGGACAGGGATCTTGCACGCCGCCATCAGCTTCGCGGCCTGCTCGGAGATGTCGCCGGTGAGGAAGAGCGACGCGTAGCGCAGGTGCGGCTGTTCGCCGGCGGCGAACTCGAAGATCACGTCTCCGCGCTCGTCGGGGATCCGCAAATCGACGACGAGAATGTCGAAATGCTCCGCCTTGAGCAGCGAGAACGCGGCCTCGCCGCTGCGCGCGGTGGTGACCTCGTACGCCGCCTGCTTCAGCGCGAGCGAGACGGCGCGGCAGATCGGCGCTTCGTCGTCGACGACCAGCACCCGAATCTGCTGTCCGCGGAGCGCATTCCAGGTCATGGCGGCGTCGGTCTCCGCTGAACGATGCGCTCGGCGAGCACGCTCACGAATTCGTCTCCGGTGAGGGCGTGCCGCACGTGCTCCGTGGTGTATCCCGTCATGTCGCGCATGTGCTGCGATAGCTGCCAGGGTGAGTGATAACCGGTCTTTGCCGCGACTTCCTTGATCGAGCGTCCAGGGTCCTGCAGGTACGAGTAGGCGCGCAGTAATCGCGCCGCCACGACGAGCGTCCGGGCCGAATGGATGCCCGCTGGTTCCAGGTTCCGATAGAGCGTTCGAAGATTCATCCCCGCGGCGTTGGCCAGGTCCTGTGCACCGCCGAACCGGGCCGGTGACCGGAAGAGCTGGTCGATGCCGCGTACCACGACGACGGGAAGCGCCGACAGCCGCTCGGCGAGCTCGCGGAGCATGCGCTCGCCCAGAGCGTGGGCGGGAATGCTTTCGAGCAGCTCGCGGAACTGCGCCGGCTCATCGTCGAAATGGGCAATGATCACGTGCTCGATGCCGGACTTCGCCAACCGGACGATCGCCTTCATCGACGAGGGGTTGAGCCTCGTGTAAAGGACGACCGGCAGCGAGGGATAGTCGCGGCGGAGCTGCTCGAGCGAATCGTGATCGATCGTGCCGGATGCCGCCGGGTCGGCGACGACTAGGTCAGCGACAACGAGCTGAACGGTCGTGCGGAGATCGGCCCAATTAGTGGCAACGGCAAGGGAATGCTCCGAGCCGAGGACGATTTTGAGGTGGTTGAGGAGTTGGCGCGGGAGGTACGCGACGACGTCCACGGGCGGTAGGTCGGGGTCCGCAGCGGTGTCACGAAATCGCGAAACCGTGACACGAATTCCGAGTTTACGACTCGGCGCGGAAACCTACAATGGCGGAGAGACTGCTTCTGACGAAAAGCTGTTTCCCTCCCCCCCCGATCGACCAGACGGAGAACGCCATGTCCCGCCGCCCAGTTGCCCTCCTCGCGATTGCGATTACCTCCTTCGTTCTAGCGGCTTGCAACAGCGCGACCGCGCCGCAGCCTCGCGGTGACGAGCCTTGCAGCGGGGTGGTGGGAAGCGACGGCCGCTGCCACGAATAGTCGAACCACTGGTTGAACAGGAAGGGCCCGGGCATCCGGGCCCTTCGTGCTTCACACGAGGAGTTACGTCGCGCCGACCGCTTCGCGCATTTCGCGAATGGCGGCAGCGACCTCGGAGATGGCGAGAGACGGTGTCGTCTCTGGAATGATCCGCCGCGAGACCGGCCGCTCGAGCTCCAACAGCTCGGCTTCGCTTTCGAACAGGAACTGGTTGAAGCCGTGCTGCTGCGCCGTGGCGATGGCGGCAGTGAGCCAGGTGCGTGCGGCGTCAGGCTGCCCAAAGATTCGGTAGCCCCGTCCGACCTGCATCTGGAAGTCGGCGGATAGCGCCGGCGGAAGCGCGACGTCATTGAGCTCGCGGCGATACCGCTCGAACACCGGGCTCATGCCGTCATCCGCCGCGATGGCAAGAAGCTGAATCGTGGCGGCCCAGCGCAGGTACTGCTCCTGCGAGGTCGTGACGATCACCATATAGGCGTCCCGCGCCGCGCTTCGCACGCCGAGTCGATTGAACGACGCCGCGATATCGTGAAGGATACGATCGCGGTTGCGGTCGGTCTCGGTGCCGTCGAGCGCCTGGTACGAGAGCCTGACGGCGAGCTCGAAGTCGCCGCGCATATAGGCGGCGTTGGCGCGGTCGTGGAGCGCCATCGAATGGACGCCGCTGAAGCCATGGCGCTCGGCGTCGTCGATCGTGGCGTCGAGGATCGATTCGGCGCGGGGGATGTTGCCGCGAAGGAGGGCGATCTTCGCGTCGCCGATGCGGGCGCGAAGCACGCCCATCATGTCGCCGACACGCTCGGCGAGCTGGCTGGCGATTCCGTAGGCGGCGGCCGATTCGGAGATCTCGCCGACCTGGCGGAGGCAGAAGCCGAGCCGGAGGTGAGCGGCGATGACGGTGTCGGCGTCGTCGAGCGGCTCGCTATGGCTGATGACGGCGCGGTAGACATCGATGGCGAGGTTCCATCGCGCGTCGAAGTCGAGCGAGCGGGCGTAAGCCATGAGGCGCGGCGCGACGACGTGCGCGGCGGGCGTGCGCGCGTCGATCATGGCGTCGACGACGCTCTTGAGCATGCCACGCGCCGCGCGTCCGTTCGGGATCTCGGCGACGGCGTTGATGACGGCGCCCAAGTTCCATGCGCCGGGAGTGACGACGGAGGCGCCCTGTTCGAACCAGGAGTCGACGAGCCGGAGAACGACGAGTCCGGCAGAGATTTCGCGCCACGAATCTTCGCGTTCGTCGAGCGCGGCCAATTCTTCGAAGTAAGCGAGGTGCCGAATCATTCGCGTAAGGGAATGCATCCGCCGACTGCGACGGATGACGGCCGATGAAAACCTACTTGGCATATATCGGCAGGTCGTGCCGAATCATCAAGTGGCAATTTTGCGTCATGTTGACTGGTGAATTGTGACGTTTTCCACACAATGGAACTGCCGTCGGATGGAAACAGAGTTTACAGGTGGAAATGTGATTTCCACCGAAGGCGCTCGGCAGTCTTTTAAGTCCTCTAATTAGATCCTGTCGGAGCCCTGCCGAGAGCTCGATGAAGGGGTCAGAGCTCGATGAGGGTCAGACTCCAAGAACGGGTTTGATTCGACAAGCAAGCGATCGATGACGGTCGGATCGAGGAGTGCGTGCAACTTGGCGGCCGATCGCAGCCACTCCCCCGCCCGACCAGCCGTTAGGCCGTGAGAGAATTCTCAAGGCCGATTCGCGGGCACGGGGTGACTCGCCGATCTCGGCGTTCAGGGCGTTGATCGCCCGCTCTCGTTGCCCGGTCGCGTGTCCTGACACGCCTGGGTGTCACCCTTTCGGACACATACTTGCACGCGACTCATTTCGCGCGCGCGGCAGCCGTTGCGCTGTCCGCCGCCGCGGTCGGCCTCGTCCTCGAACGGGCGTCCGCGACTCCAACGAGCTTCAATCACACCGCGGGCGCGCGCGCTCGGCTAGCGTCTTCACCGGGCCCCGGCGACACGAACATCGTCTACGGCCCACGCACGTTCACCACTCCGACCGGCTCACAAACGGTAAATCTCGAGCGCTTTGCCATCACGCTCGATACCGGCGCCAAATACCTACTCAAGGTAGTAAATGGAGACGCAGGCGGCGTCAAACGAGCGACGTCGGGCTCCGTCCAATTGAACGGAACTGTAGTCGCTACGTCGTCCGATCTCGCCTCCGGACCGCAGACAATTGTCCGTGACATCCTGCCGAGGAGCGTCGATACAGTCGTTGCCACCATTGCCGGCGGCGCGGACGCACACGTGGTTGTGAGTGTTCTGGCAACGGCACGCTCCACGGTGACGCTGTTCGGTCCAAAGACTTACATACGCCCGAACGGCAATTCGTCGAATCCGTCCGACAACTTCCCCGGGATCGCCGGTATCGGAGCGCCATTCACGCTCATCGCCAGAAACGGAGATTCGACCGGCGCGCATCGCGCGTCGAGCGCCAGCGTCACGCTCAACGGCGTCGCGGTAGTCGCCAGCAACGAGGTGAAGCAAGACGTCGCGCTCATCACGAAGAACATCAATGTTCTCCCCGCGAACACCATCGCGCCCGACTTCGTCAAGAGCTCCCCGAACTCGCAAATCACGCTGACCGTCGTCGGCACCGATGTCGCGCCGCCAACGTTGTCCATCGCGTCGCCGGCGCCGAATACGACGATAAGGAGCGGGTCGGTCACGGTGAGCGGCACTGTCTCGGATCGAACCGCCATCAAGGTCAAGGTCGTCGGCGTTCCCGCAACCATCACGGCGAACACCTACACGGCTACCGTTCCCCTCCCGAACGAGGGGCCGAACGTCCTTCACGTCGTCGCGACGGACGCGGCGGGGAATGTCGCCGATTCGACGCGCACGGTAATCAGAAGCACTCAGCCACTCACCCTGACCGTCAGCGCGCCGCCTGACGGCTTCGTGACGCGTTTCGATACCGTGACAGTGCGCGGATCGGTGATCGACGCCAATCCCGTCACGGTAAACGCCAATGGCATTCCGCTTCCGGTCGACCCGTCCGGCGCCTTCGCCGGCGCCGTGCCGCTCACCAACGGATCCAACTTTATCACCGTTGGCGCGACCGATACGGTCGGGAACGCCGCGACTACGACGCGCACGGGCATCCGAGACAGTAACGCCCCCGTGCTCACGCTCACTGGGCCGGTCGACGGCATGACGACGGGGCAAAGCACAATCACGGTCGCTGGCACGGTGCAGGACGCAACCGCCGTCACACTCATAATCAACGGAGCCGCGGTCGCACCAGGCATGAATGGCGGTTTCTCGACGACCGTACCCCTGTCGATGGGCACGAACGCGATTGTCGTTCAAGCCACCGACGCCGCCGGCAACGTCTCGTCTCTCACGCGCACGGTGATTCGCGACAACTCGACGCCGCTGCCGCCCGATCCGTCGACGGTCGCTTCCCAGAACAGCCCACTGGTGACGACGACCCTCGGCGATGCAACTGCCTTCCTGTACTCGGGGGCGAATCCGATTCAAACAGGAGTAACGACCGGTGCGATCGACCGCGTTCGTGCTTCGGTGCTACGCGGACGTGTTATCAACCGTCAAACCGTGCCGGTGAGTGGTGTCACCGTTGCCGTGCTGCAACATCCGGAGTTCGGACAAACGCTGACCCGCGCTGACGGCGCGTTCGACCTCGCCGTCAACGGCGGGGCAACGCTCACCGTCACCTACGTGAAGGCCGGATTTCTCCCTCTGCAGCGGCAGGTCTCCGCGCCGCGCCAAGACTACGGCGCGATCGACGACGTCGTGATGATTCCCGTCGATTCGGCGTCCACGCGAGTCGATTTCTCGACATCGGTTCAAGTTGCGAGGGGAAGCGCCCAGTCCGATACACTCGGCGTCCGCCGAATGACAGCGCTTTTTTCGCAGGGCACGCACGCCTCCATGACTCTGGCAAACGGAACGACGCAGCCGTTGTCGTCGCTAACCGTTAGAGCGACCGAGTACACCGTCGGTACCAACGGTCCAGCGGCGATGCCAGCGCCCCTGCCGCCAATGAGCGCGTACACATACGCCGCGGAGTTGAGCGTCGATGAGGCGGTCGCCGCTGGGGCATCGAGTGTCAACTTCGACAAGCCGGTACCAGTCTACGTCGAGAACTTCCTCAACTTTCCCGTTGGAACTCCCGTGCCCGTGGCGAGCTACGACCGCATCGCCGGTCGCTGGATCCCTTCACCCGACGGGCGAATCATCAAGATTCTCAGCACGACCGGTGGAACGGCGACAATAAGCGCGTCGCCCACCAACGCGCCCGCCGATTCGGCGACACTGGCCGCGCTGGGGATTACAACGGCCGAACGCCAGACGCTCGCGACCACTTACGCGGCCGGTCAAACGCTGTGGCGCGCATCCGTGACCCACTTTTCGCCGCTCGATTTGAATTTTCCGAGCGCGCCGCCGGACGACGCCATACGCCCGGATAGCCGAAAGCAAAACGATGATGACAAGAAGCCCTGCCGGAAGTCCGGTTCTATCATCGAATGCACAACGCAAGTACTCGGGGAAGAGCTGCCGGTTACGGGCACCCCGTTCAATCTGGTATATAGAAGCAATCGAGTCCGCGGATTCGCGGCCGCATACTCGCAGCGTATCCGGCTTACCGGCTCGTCCGTTCCCGCCAGTCTGCTTCGCGTCGACCTGACAACGTCGATTGCCGGCCGGACCATCCGGCAGAGTTTCTCGCCGCTGCCGAATCAGACATACACGTTCAACTGGGACGGCAAGGACTCATACGGTCGGCCAGTAAACGGTGGGCAGTGGCTGCGGTACCGAATCAGCTACGTCTATCCGACGAACTATCTCGTTCCGCCGAGTTACATCGCGAGCTTCGGGTTGCCGTGTTCCGGAACGCCCGGTGTGATCGGAGCCGGCTCATGTCTGCTCAGCTCCAATTCGCTCAACGGAGCCGGCCGCGAAAGCATTCTCAGCACCGACTACGAGACGACGCTCGGTACGCTCGACCTGCTCGGCGAACGATCCGGCGGTTGGACGGTCTCGCCGCACCACGCCTACGATCCCGTTGCGCGCGTCATTTACCTCGGCGACGGAACGAGACTCGGCGCCGACCCCAGCCTGAAGTTGTTCGCTGGGTATGAAGATCCCAACGGTACGCCGCTGCTCTTCGATTTCGCAGAGATCTGGGACCTTGTGGCCTCGTCGGACGGAAGCCTCCTGGTGGCCGACGGCCTTCGAAACCGGGTATACAGGATCTCGCCATCGGGTTCGGTGATTCCCTTCGCGGGAACAGGAGGATATGGGAACACCGGAGACGGTGGTCCGGCGACGCAAGCTCCCTTGGTCCCGCACAGACTCGCCGCTGGAGCGGACGGAAGCATCTATATAGCAGCGAACTCCGACGGGGGTCGGGTTCGGCGAGTAGCGCCGAATGGGATCATCAGCACGGTTGCCGGGGACGGAACGGCGTGTTCCGGTTCCTCGTGCGTCGGCGACGGTGGACCAGCGACACTGGCCAAGATCAACCCGACCGGACTAGACGTCGGGTCCGACGGATCGATCTACATCGCTGAGAACACCGTCGTGCGGCGCGTCGGCCCGGATGGCGTCATACAGCGAATCGCCGGCGACACGATTGCATGCTACTACGGCCGACTGCAGCCGTGCGGTGACGGCCAGCCCGCGGCGCAAGCACGATTCGGATCGATCTCCTACCTCCGTCTTGCTCGAGACGGAAGCATCTATGTGGGCGACAATGCCGGCGTCGCGTGGCGAATCGACGTGAGCGGAATCGTTCATCGCGTCGCGGGACTTGGCGGCGATGAACGCTTCAACGGCTACAGCGGCGAGGGCGGTCCCGCGCTGTTGGCGACGCCCTTCCACATAAAGTCGCTCGCGCCCGGCGCGGACGGTTCGCTGCTTCTGGCCGATGGCGATAATGGCCGACTCCTGCGCGTGGGCGCCGACGGCATCATCAGCACCATCGTCGGAGACGGAATGTTCTGCTGCTCGCAGAGGGCGAACGATGGATTCCCGACGGGCGTGCGGGTGGCGCCGGAGTTCATCACGTTTGGCCCCGACGGGACGCTGTACTTATCCGAAGCGAAGGCGAACTGCTGCGGCGGTACGGGCCACAACATTCATACGCTTTCCGCTTGGTACACGGGATATCAAAACCAGCCCTTCAAGATTCCCAATGAAGATGGCTCCGAAGTCTACGAGTTCGACGCCAATGGCCGGCATCTTCGCACTCGAGATGGATTGACCGGCAAAACGATCCTGCAGTTCGGGTACGATGCGTCGGGTCTCCTCATCAGCATCACCGACTCCGACGGCAATGTTACTCGGCTGCTGCGCGATGGGGCGGGGCAGCTCACGAGCCTCGTCAGTCCGTTTGGACAACGCACCAACGTCACACTCGACGGCGCGGGGTATCTGAGCTCGGTCGCGAATCCTGCCGGCGAGACGGTGAATCTGCAGCACGATGCCACGGGCTTGTTGCGTAGCCTGTCGGACCCCAAGGGCAACAGCCCATACCAGTTCTCATATGACTCTCTTGGCCGGCTGACTCGCGACGCCGATCCGGCGGGCGGGTTCACGGCGCTCGCCCGATCGGTGTCCGACACCAGCGTCACGGTCACGACCACGTCCCAAATGGGCCGAGTGACGACCTTCTCGATCGCAAGCCTTCCCACGGGAACGACGCGTCGGTTGATCATGACTCCTGACGGTCTGACGACGGCGACTGACGAGGCATCCGATGGCACTGCCCGCAGCCAAACGCCGGATGGCACGGTCACGTCGGTAACGATGTCCCGAGATCCGCGGTTCGATGTGCAAGCACCATCGCTGAGTCGCTTCTCGGTATCGTTGCCAAGCGGCCTGACGTTCAGCGGGCGCAGCGCCCGCGTCGCGAGCTTGTCGAACCTGCAGGATCCGCTCAGTCTGACGCAGCAAACTGATTCGCTGATTATCGGCGGCAGCGTGTCCCAAACCATCTTCGACGCTACCGCAAGAACTCTAACGCACTTCACGCCGGAAGGACGGCGTTTCGTAACCACTTTTGACACTGGCCGACGGGTGACGAGTGCAGCGATTCCGGGTGAAGCGGCGGTCAGATATACCTATGGACCGCGTGGTCTTCTGACCGCCGCCACGCAAGCGGGAAGGGTGGCGCGCTACGACTACGATTCGGCTGGGCGACTGAAGGCGGTTACGGATCCACTCGGCCGAGTCGAGCGCTTTACCTACGACTCTGCCGGGCGCGTGGTCAGGCGCGCGTTGTTCGATCTTCGAGAGATCGCCTACTCATACGATGCCAACGGCAATGTTTCGTCCCTGACGCCGCCGGGTCGGCCTCCGAACGGCTTCGCTGCCGACAGTAGAGACTTGGGCACGGTCTACTCGCCCCCCGTCAACGGGCTGGCGACATCCGCGACGCATCTCGAGTACAATCTCGATCGCCAGCTCACGCGAATCCTCCGACCGGATAGTCTCTCGATCGACCTTAGGTACGATGCCGCGGGCCGGCTGGATACCATCACGACACCGACCGGTCGCATTCACTTCTCTTACGGCGCGCAAACCGGACTTCTTGTTTCCCTTCAGGGCGCCAGCGGTAACCCGGGCGCTGGACTGGCCTTCGCGTATGACGGAGTGGTCCCCGTGTCACAGTCATGGACCGGTTTGGTTCACGGGATAGTCAGCGCCGCCTACGATTCTCTGCTTCGAGTCAAGGCGATCAGTGTGAACGGCGCTAGCCCGATCAGCCTCGGCTATGATCGCGATGACCTGCTCACACTCGCAGGCTCACTGACAATTACCCGCGACGCCGCTAGTGGACGAATAGCGACAACGAGTCTCGGAGCCGTAACGACGACGAGCACCTATCACGACAGCGTAGGAACCTTGACCCGAGTGGCCGCCAAGTTCGGCACGTCCACGATCTTCGATGCAAGCTATAGTCGCGACACGATCGGTCGAGTCACCCAGGTCGTCGAGAGCATTCAGGGCACAAGCACCACTCGGACATTTGCCTACGACTCGATCGGCCGTCTGGATCAAGTTCGGCAGAACGGCACACTCGTCGCCGACTACGACTACGACATCAACGGCAATCGTATCCGATTGACCACGCCAACAGGCGTGTTGTCCGGGGTGGCCGATGCGCAAGACCGCTTGGTTAGCTATGGAAGCGCAACATTCACCTTCGGCGCGAACGGTGAGCTTGCCCAACAGATCGCCGGGTCGGATACGATCACTTACAGCTACGATGTACTCGGCAATCTTCTCGCCGTGCGTTTGCGCGATGGGACCGTCGTGTCGTACCTGGTAGATGGGCAAAACCGTCGCATCGGCAAGAAGGTGAATGGATTCCTGACGCAGGGGTTCCTCTATCAAGGACAGTTATCGCCGATCGCGGAGCTCGATTCTAACGGCGTAGTGGTGAGTCGGTTCGTGTACGGTGACCGCGGGAACGCTCCCGCGTATCTCATGAAGTCAGGCGCGACCTACCGGGTACTCACCGACCAACTGGGAAGTGTCCGCCTCGTCATTAACACGACGACAGGAGACGTGGCGCAGCGGATCGACTACGACGAGTTCGGGCGGGTTGTTGTCAACACCAACCCCGGGTTTCAACCATTTGGCTTCGCGGGCGGGCTGTACGATGATGACACGAAGCTCACGCGGTTCGGGGCTCGAGATTACGACGCCGAAATCGGTCGCTGGACTGCCAAAGATCCGGTCGGGTTTGCGGCGGGGCAAGAAAATCTATATGTGTACGTCGATAACGATCCAATCAACCTGGTCGATCCAGATGGCTTGCGATGTCGCGGGATTGGACGTGAGCTCGTTTCGTTCATCCCCGTCGTTGGCTCCGGCCTCGACGCGATCGATGATTTTCAAGACGGTAACTACGGGTGGGCCACGTTCGACACGGGTTTGGCGGTCTTGGATGGCTTTGGCGTAGGTGAACTGGCAAAGGGCAGCTGGAAGGTAGGCTCACACACGTGGAAGGCTACCCGGGCGTGGCTGGGGCGAGAAGGCCTCGCCGAAAAATATCAGCACGTACATCATGCGTTCATACAACGATCATCCGAGTTTCCTGATTGGCTGAAGAACCAATGGTGGAACCTCAAGCCTCTGACCCCGCCTGAGGGGATTACCATGAACGAATGGCACGCAATGGTTGAAGGCCGCTCGTTGGGCCCAGCGGGTGATGGACTCAATTGGGCCGAGCGAATGTGGCACGGCTACCCGGACTGGACGAAGCCGACCGCGGCCTCGAACGCCGCCAAAATTGGAAAGCGAATTGGAAGGAGTGGATGTGGGTGCTGATGACCTTTCCTATCCGGTTCTTGGCGTTTTTCCCAACGGCGCACTAAAAATTGCCGCCACGCCTGCATACTTGACCACCTACACGTCACGCGGTCTGAAGCGTGGCCACTTCAATGACCTTCGTCTCGTGGATTCTCAATCGAAGTGGTATCGGGTCCGCTCGGCGCACAAGCTGCACGGTGTAGGTAGGTTTGGCGGCTACAGCATCTTCTTTAATCAGTGGATCCGCGTTGGCCTGGACCTCGAAGATGAACATCGCGAAGCAAGTCTCGAGGATGTCAAAGGGATTGTGTTGAAGGATTTTGACTCTTGGGACGGCTGGAGATCCCGCGGCGATTTCGACGTGCTCATGCGACGGGTGAAGGGAGCGCGCACGATTCCAGAACTACTCGGAACATTGGCAGCAATGGTAAGGTGATTCGCCGCCAATCGGCTTGTCCATATCGAAGACGGTAGCGGCCGGGTAGCACTCGACGTCACCAACCACACATGTGGGCGCCTCGAATGTCCACCACAGTTGCAGACTTTTGCTTATCGGGCCGTCGACCGATCGGGATCACGGCGAACTGGCCGCGCGGTTGCAACGACGCCCGAAGCGCTCCTTGAGTCGCTCACGGGGCAAGGCCTCTTTGTTCTCGAGTGGTCCGAAGTCGAGGCTCTGACCACCGCCAGCCATGCGCTGCGGCGACATCATAAAACCCTTATCGACGTCACCCGCGCCATCGCTGGCCTGCTCGCGGCGGGACTTCCACTCTCACGCGCGCTCTCCACAGCGAAATCGATGACCGGCAGCCCCTATCGAGAAGGTCTCGACGAGATCCATCGCGCCGTTGCCAGAGGCGAGACGCTCGCGGCGGCGATGAGCGCGCATCCGAACTTGTTTCCACCGTTCTATCTCGGCCTCGTTCGCGCCGGCGAGCGGGCAGCGGACCTTCCCGCGGCATTCACTCGCCTCGCGGCACAACTCGAGCGCGACCACGAACTGCGCTCTCGACTCGGCTCGGCGGCAATCTATCCCGCGCTCCTTGCCATCGTCGGGACCGCGGCGATGCTCCTCCTGACGCTGTTCGTTCTGCCTCGCTTCGCGGGCATCCTCGAAAGCGCGGGCGCGCACCTGCCAAGATCCACGCAACTCCTACTCACCGTGTCAGCAGCCGCGCGAGATCACTGGCTCATCGTCATCTCGCCAATCGCAAGCGTCCCAATCGCGATCGCGTGGATCGGAACCACCGAGCGGGGCGCGCGAGCGTGGGCGGAGGCCCAGCTCCGCATTCCTGGCCTTCGGATGATCCGCCGCGACATTCTCGCCGCGCGCTTCGCCCGCATCACGAGTGTCTTGCTCGAGGGCGGAACGCCGGTGCTCGGTGCATTGGACAATGCGGCGACGTCACTCGGCGATCCCGTGGCGCGCGCGGCGCTCGTGCGAGTTCGCGCGCAAGTCCGGGAGGGAACGCGCCTGTCGACCGCCCTTCGCGACATCAAACTCCTTCCTCCGCTGCTCGCCCAACTCGTCGAGCTGGGCGAAGAAACGGGGAAGTTGCACGAGTTCCTCCGAAAGGCGGCCGACCTGTTCGAGCAACGATGCGAACGCACGTTGGCGCGACTCGTGGCGCTGGCCGAGCCACTCATGATCGTCGTGCTCGCTCTGGTCGTCGGGTCGGTCGCATTGTCGCTGTTGCAGGCCATCTACGGCGTGAACGCGAACGCATTTCGATGACGATTCGACGCAGTCGGAGCGGTGTAACCGTGATCGAGATGGTCGTCGTGATGGCGCTGATCGGGATCATGGCGGGCGTCGTCGCTCCGAGTATTCTTTCCCCCGAAAGGCGCATCACGAATGAGTCAGCGCTCGACCGCGTCGATGCGCTCCTGCGGTTCGCCAGAGCAACGGCGATTGAGCGAGCGCGAAGGGTCAACCTCGTCATCGATCCGGCAACCAGTCGGTTCTGGCTCGATCTCCCCGATACGGCCGGGGACCTTGCCTTGCCCGAGGGCGCGACCCTCCTCTCCCGCGCGAGGCGCGTTCACATCCAGCTCGAACCAACCGGGGAGGCGGCCATGAGCGACGCGCTATTCGTCCAACAAGGCGAATCGACCACCGGTGTGCGTGCCGACCGCTGACATGCGACGAGGATTTGCGATCCTCGAGGCGATTGTGGCGATGACCATAATTGGCCTGGTCAGCGTTGGCGCGCTCGGAGCGTTCGGCGCTGACCTTCGCGCCGCCGAGCGCGCGGATCGGATGCTTCCGGCGGCGGCGCTGGCAGAGGAACGCTTGACGAGCCTCGAGGGAGCGCGACTCGGGCCACTTTCTCAGCTTCCCGATTCACTGTCGCGAGGCCGGTTCGAGGCCCCGTTCGACGAGTACTCGTGGACGGCGACGACAACAAAGCCTCGTCCGATGGAGGACCTGGTGGAATTCCGCGTAGAAATCGCGTGGGGATCCGGCTCCTTCACCCTGTCCGAGCGTAGGTACGACCCCAATGGTCTCGCGGCGCGATGAGTCGCCGGAGAGGAATGACGCTCATCGAGCTTGTCGTGGCAATCGCCATCACCGCCGCGGCGATCGCCTCGGGCTACCAAGCGTACGCGTCGATCAGCGACCGCCGGTCTGTCGCTGCTTCGCACGCCGATTCCACGACCCATGCCTTCGCCGTCCGACAAATGCTCACGAGATGGTTGTCGAACGCGCGCCTGACGGTCGAGGAAGACGAAGTCGTTTTTCGAGCGCTGGATAGTGTGAGAGCTCACCGGCGAGGTGATCGAGGGGGCGCCGACCTCGTCTTCCTCACGTCGGCTCGTTCTCAAGTGAGCAATCACGGAACGATCGTGCACCTATTCGTGGCACGCGACAGCGGTGAAACGGGCTTGATTGCCGAGCTCGCGGAATGGCGAGGCCATCGGGCCGTCCGTCTGATTGTCGACCCGTCGATCGCCGGCATGTCAGTCGAATGCTCCGCCATGGGTAACTCCGGCGCCGAGGCAACGACGAGCTGGGTTTCATCCACGATCCTTCCCATGACGGTACGATTGCGATTCACCGCGCGAGGTTCCGACACCCTGCCGTCCCTATTGCGTATGCCGCTGACGATACGCCTCGATGCGCCGAACAGCGTGAGTCCAGCGGGCGCCTCGTGATGCGAAAGCGAGACCGTAGCGGATTCGCTCTCATGTCGGCCCTTTGGCTTGTGGTGGCGCTTTCGACGCTGGCGCTCGAGCTGTCGGTCATCGCGCGGCATCGGCGTCTCGTCGTCGCCAACACCCTCGAATCCGTCCGCGCCGAGCGAGCGGCTGCGTCGGGCGTCGAGCACGAACGCGCCCGGATCGCGCTGCTCGTTCAGGCCCAGGAACGAAGCCGACGAGTCGACGCTGCGTCGATTGTAGACCCTTGGCGGCAAGCGGACAGCACGACCCGCGACACCGTCACGATGGGCGACGGCGCTTCGTACGCCGTCGTGTCGGCGGACGTCGGCACGATGGTCAATATCAACCTCGTCGATGAGGCCGGCCTTGCGCGATTCCTCATCGCGTCTTCGATCGACCCGAACGTCGCCGGCGCGCTGTCGCAGGCAATCCTGGATTGGCGCGACGCCGACGACTTCCGGCGTCCCCGCGGAGCGGAGCGCGACGATTACATCAAGAGCGGCGCGCCCGAGCTCCCCGGCAACGGCCCATTCGAGTCTGTCGACGAGCTCCGCTTCGTACGCGGCGTGACACCCCCGATCTTCGAGAAAATCGCGCGGCGGTTGACCGTATTCGGCGTCGGTGAGATCAACGTCAACAAAGCGAGCGAGGCGGTCTTGCTGTCGATACCCGGTATGACTTCTCTCGCGGCGGCTGTCATTACCGGCGTGCGGAGGCGAGGCCAGCGGATCGAAACCCTCCGTCAACTCCTCGACATCCTCCCGCTATCGACGCGCACGGCGTTCGAGCAAAACCCAATGGGAATCGCACGGCTTGCGTTCGAGACAAATGAGATCCAAGCCCGCAGCGTCGGCTGGGTGAGGGGAAGTCCGATTCGTGTGATCGAAACGGCGATCATCACCCGCGTCGGAATCAGTCCGGTTGTCACATGGCGGCGCACCGAATGAGACGCATGAAGGTCGGCGTCGCCATTGGTGAGGACGTCTTCGCGGCGTGTTGGAGCGAGTCGACATGGGAAACGACACTGCCCGCCGGACCGACGGCGGACGCAATACGTGAGGCGACCTCGGAGGTGAACCGGTTCGCCCGGTCAAGCAAGGGTGCTTCCGTGTACCTAGCGCTTCTGCCGCCGCTGGTTCAGATGCGACGCATCGAGCTTCCATGGATGAGCGACGAGGACTATCGGCTCGCCGTTACTACCAACGCACAACGGTATTTCTTGGGCATCAGGCAGACCGCGGTCTGCGGGATAGCTGCAACTGGTGAGCGCCGCCGTGGCACGAGCGTTCCACTGGTCGCGTTCGCGGCAAACTCGGAGCTGATCGAAAACCTGTCGATCGGATTCGCGAGTATCGGCTGGCCGATCGATCGAATTGTTCCGGGACAGGAAGCTTGGGCTTCGTCGGTCCTCCAAGCGCATCCAAGCGCAAGGCGCAGCCTGGTGAGCATCGCCGTTCGCTTGCCGCGCGAGCTAAATATGTTCGAGGTCGACGCGGGCTCCCTGCAACGCGTTCGACGTTTTCGCAGTGCGGCCACCTTCCCAGCGGCCGAACGTGGACGCCAACGATTCACCCTCGGCGGCAACGAAGATCGATCGGTGGCGATGGTCGCGGCCGCGGGTGCGAGGGTCTCGCGCCGCGGGGAGCTCATCCCAGACACCCTGCGCCGCGTTCGTGCCGAGCACCAGCGTCAAATCAGCGCGCTTGCCGTGGCTTTCGTCTGCATCAACCTCCTCGCCGCCGCGATCGCATATCGTTGGCGTCTCGAGCGCCAGCTGACGCACATCGTTGCACGACGCTCGGCGATTCAGTCGACGGTCAAGCAAGCCGTGACGTTACGAGATTCTGCGGAGCTTCTCGTCGAGCGCATCCGGATGATCGCCGAGCTCGAGGCAGCGGCTCCGCGATGGTCCGCCGTCCTGTCGAGAATTGCCATCGCGCTGCCGGAAGACGCCCAGCTCGAGTCGGTTCGAACGGAGTCGGACAGCGTAACAATAGAAGGGCAGGCACAGGACGCCTCGCGTGTGCTGTCCGCGCTGAAGGGGACTCCCGGCCTGAACGCGATCAGATCGACGTCGTCGATTCTGCGCGAGCTCGGAACCGACCAGATGCCGGTGGAGCGGTGGCGTTTTTCCATGCGCGTCGATCACCGCGCCGTCGCGCGACCGTGACCCGCGTTCGGCGAGAAGGAAGCTAAGGTAGCCGATCGACGAACGCTCTCATCTCGGCGAGCACCTCGCCCGGATTGGAATTGAACACGAAGTGGCTCGCGTTCGGGAGAATTACAATCTTCGCCTGCGGAATCCCCCGCGCGAAGGTGCCGATGGCGCCCTGATCCTGTGCGATCCATCGTCGCGTAACCAGAGAATCGGCGCCGACTCCGGCCGGCGGATTCGCCAGCGCGTAGATCGCTAACACAGGTCCGCGGATGTTCGTGTACCGTTGACCACCGTCATCGATCGCCCCTTCGATGCCGGTCTGCACGGGCGGACCCAACGTCGTGCCCTGCTTGAACTGACCGAGCACGCCGCGCATGAAGGCGAGGTCGCGGCGCAGCGCGGGGAGATCCTGGTCGAGCAGGCCTTTGAAGATCGTATCCATCGTTGTCAGGTCGCCGATGTTCCCGGCGGCCTGAAGTCGCTCGAGCCGTTGTTTGAGTACAGATTCGTCGATGCGAATATTGCCTCGCGTGCTGTCGTAGTACGCGTAGGCGTAGCCAGCGTCGAGGTAGACGAGCCCCGCGACTCTGTCGGCGTGGCGCGAGCCGAGTGAGCTGAGCTCCTGTCCGGCCAACGAGTGACCGGCCACGACGGGCTTGGTCAGATGCAACGAATCAATGACCGCGAGCACGTCGTCGGCGAGGCGGTCGGCGAGGTATCCAGTCGCCGGCCTGCTCGACGCGCCGTACCCACGACGCGTGATGCTGTAGACGTGATAGAAACGCGCGAGCGACGGGGCGAAACTTTCGAATGAGTGGGCGGTCTGGCCTCTGCCCGCCAACAGCACAACAGGCCTGCCCGAGCCACCCCAATCGAGCACCTCAAGCTCAACCTCGGGCTGCACCGTAACGAACATCGCCCTCGGCGCTTGTGCCCCGACGCGCGTCGCGACTGAAAGACAGAGTGCAATTATTGCGCACGAGACCATCTTTGTTTTCATCGCGTCCTCCCGCCGAGTCGCCGAGTCGCCGAGCTAATACCACCCGATCCGCTGCTCGGACAGATTGATATGCACCTGCTTCACGTGCAGATACTCCTCGACGCCCCAGCGTCCGAGCTCGCGCCCGATTCCACTCTGCTTGTATCCGCCCCACGGCGCTTCGACGAACGTCGGCTGCATGTGATTCACCCACACGATCCCGGCGCGCAGTTGCTTCACCGTGCGCATCGCGCGGAAGATGTCGCGCGTCCATACCGCGGCGGCGAGGCCGTAGTCGCTGTCGTTGGCGATTCGGATCGCGTCGGCCTCGTCGTCGAAGGGAATCACCGCCGCCACCGGCCCAAAGATCTCTTCGCGCGCGATTCGCGCCGAGTTGTCGACGTCGTAGAAGATCGTTGGCTCGACGAACAGTCCGTCGGCCAAGCGGCCGGCTGAGGCGCGGCCGCCGCCGAGCGCCAGCTTCGCCTCGCGCTTTCCGATGTCCTGGTACGCGACGACGCGTTCGAGCTGTTCGCGGCTCACCAGTGGTCCCATCTTCGTGGCCCGATCGAGGCCGTTGCCGAGGGTGATTGTCTTCGCCTTCTCGACCATCGCGTCCAGCACCCTTCTATAGATAGAGCGCTCGACGAGGATCCGGCTGCCCGCCGAGCAGATTTCGCCCTGGTTGAAGAAGAGCCCGAACAGGGCGCCGTCGACGCTCGCCTCGAAATCGGCGTCGGCAAAGAGGATGTTGGGCGACTTTCCGCCAAGCTCGAGCGAGATCTTCTTCAGCGTATCGGCGGCGCCGCGCATGATCGTCTTGCCGACTTGGGCGCTGCCGGTGAAAGCGATCTTGTCGACGTCGGGATGCGCGACGAGCGCGGCGCCGGTGTCGCCCTGGCCGGTCACGACATTGACGACGCCCGGCGGAAGTCCCGCCGCCTCGAAATGCTTTGCCAGCTCGAGAATCGTGAGCGGCGTCTGCTCGGCCGGTTTGAGGACCATCGTGCAGCCGGCGCAGATCGCCGGCGCCAGCTTCCACGCCGCCATGAGCAGCGGATAGTTCCACGGAATGATCTGGCCGCACACGCCGATCGGCTCGCGCAGCGCGAGGCTCATCGCGTTGTCCGGCACAGGGATCACGTCGCCGTTGATCTTGGTGGCGAGGCCGCCATAGTACTCGAAGCAGGTCGCGACGTCGGCGATGTCGAGCTCCGACTCGACGATCGGCTTGCCGTTGTTGATCGTCTCCAGCTCGGCCCACTCGGCCGCGTGGTCGCGCACGATTTGCGCGAGGCGAAAGAGGATGCGTCCGCGCTCCTGGGCGGTGATGTCGCGCCATGGCCCGCTCTCGAAGGCGCGGCGCGCGGCGCGAACGGCATCGTCGACGTCGCTCGCGTCGCCGTCGGGCACACGTGCGATCACCTGCTGCGTCGCCGGATTTATGACGTCGATCCAGCGGGTGGACCGGGCGTCGCGGAACGCGCCGTCGATGTAGAGCCGGTAGTCGTTCATTACGAAAAAAGTCGGCGAAAAAAGTCGGCGAAAAAAGTCGGCGACGGAAGTTGATTCGATCTTAAGGGTCCAGCCGATTGAACATAAGCCAACCGATTCGTACCTTCGA
The DNA here is from genome assembly GCA_035535975.1 of Gemmatimonadaceae bacterium. Classification (GTDB taxonomy): domain Bacteria; phylum Gemmatimonadota; class Gemmatimonadetes; order Gemmatimonadales; family Gemmatimonadaceae; genus JAQBQB01. The sequence continues at coordinate 49,754 of DATLPC010000031.1, forward strand.
CGCAGAAGTCCATAGACGGCAGAGCCTACTCCCTCGCCCCCCCCCACACTGATGATCGTCAGCGTGGTAGTGCCCTCTCCAAACCCCGATCTGGAGTCGACGCTTTTCTATGCGCTGAGCACTGTCGCTCAGACGCTATCCGGCGCGATGGGCCTCCTCGGCGCCATCGTGCTGTTCGCGCTTCAGGAAAGCACGCGAAGCATCGAGCGTGCGGCGACGAACCTCGCCGACGTTCCCCACTCGACGGTGAGCCCGTTGTATCTCCGACACCTGCTGATGCGCCGCAGCTTTCATGAGATCGCGCGCCGATACGGTGAGCTGCTCCAGTCGAGCGACAGCCGCGAGACGAGCACGGAAGGTCTCGTCCATTACGCGACGCTCACCTGGGAGCTTGATCACGACAACGCGCTGCGCCGCGCCTTCTGGCTTGCCCTCGTGGCGAGCGGGATCGTGATCTCGACGTCGCTCATCTGCTGCGCGATCACGCCGCAGCTCGCGGCGCGTCCGACGGTCGGCCGGAGCGTCGTCGATGGGACCGTGGTGGGCGCGGTGGGCTGTCTCATCATGTACGGTTTCCTGCTGCGCGTCATGCTGCGGTCGACTCCGCACGAGCCGATTCCCGCCGCCGAGCTATAGCCGCTCCCGTGCGATGGCAAACGATTCCGCGTCTCAACCCGGCCGGCCGCGTCTCGAAACCGAGCGGTTGATTCTCCGCGTACCCGCGTTGGAAGATCTCGATCGGTGGGCGGAGATGATGGCGGATGCCGAGGCGGCCCGATTCCTCGGCGGCGCGGCGCCGAAGCCGGTGATCTGGCGGATGATCATGCAGATGGTCGGCGCGTGGGAGGTGACGGGCGTCGCGATGTTTTCCGTCATCGATAAGGCGAGTGGGAAATGGGTTGGGCGAATCGGACCGTGGTATCCGTTCGCCTGGCCGGGCACCGAGGTTGGGTGGGGGTTGCATCCCGACGCGCGAGGCAAAGGCTACGCGGTCGAAGCGGCGGCAGCGTCGATGGATTACGCCTTCGATGTATTGCAGTGGACGACGGTGATTCATCTCGTCCATCCAGACAACGTGCGCTCACGTCGGGTCGCCGAGCGGTTGGGAGCGACACTACAAGGGCAAACGCAGATGCCGGCGCCTTATGCCGACGAGATCGCCGAGGTGTGGGGGCAGAGTCGCGATGAATGGCGGACGAACCGCCTCAGTACACGCCGAGGTCCCGGCCCACCACGACGCGTCCTTTGAACGCGCGGTGCACTTCGCCGAGCAGCTCGGCTTCCTTGAAGTCCGTCGGGATCAAATGATAGAGGACGAGAAGCTTGGGTTTCGCCTTCGCGGCGATGCGGCCCAACTCCGGCGCCGGCGTGTGGTACGCGCGATGATAGGCTTGCCACTCCGGTGTGCGCACGGCGAGATGCGCTTCGGTGATCACCTCGTGCACGAGGACGTCGCATCCGCTGCACGCTTGGGCCACGGCGTCGCTCGGTGAGGTGTCGCCGGAGATGACGATCGACCGGTCGGGCGTATCGAACCGGTAGCCGTACGCGTGATCCCATTTTCCATGCGGTACGGCGAACGCCGTCACTTTCACGAGCGAGTCTCGATACACGACGCTCGGGAGGACGTCGTGGGCGTGGGTGACATAGCCCGTCTTGTTCGACGGCTCGCCGCGGTTCAACCGCGCTTCGATGTCCGCGGCGTACGCGGCCTGGAGATGCTCGACCATATTCTGCGTTCCCGGCGGGCCGTACACCTCGAGCGGTGCGGTTCGGCCGATGACCCAGGGCGATAGCATGAGGTCGGGAAGGCCGACGGTATGGTCGGAGTGGAGGTGCGTGAGGAAGGCAATTTTGAGTTTCGGCATCGCGAGCGCGGCGAACTTGGTCGCGCGTGCGGCGGCGGCGACGCGGCGGACGATGCCCGGTCCCGCGTCGACGATGTAGACGCTCGAGTCGACGACGATGGCGACGGCCGGGCCCGAGCGATCGGGGTCGGGGTTCGGCGTTCCCGTTCCGAGGAGGACGACGTGCGTGCGCCCGGCCGGCGCGCGCTGAGCCGGGACAGGAAGCGCGAGAATCGACGCGGCGAGCACACCCAAGAACCGGTTCATGCTGTCCCTCCGCGTGTTCCTTACATCGAGCCCCAGTTGGTGAATTTCGGCGGGGGCGAGAATGGCGGTCCGGCTTCGATCACGATGTCCGCGTGCGCGACGAGTGGAATCGTCGCCGGATCACCGGTGAACGGCTTGCCGTTCACCCACACCTTGAGCGGCGTTCCCTTTGCGGCGCGCATCGACGCCACCTGCGTCCGGCTCACCGGTTGCCCCCAGATCGCGAAGAACTCGGCGAGTGTGAACGTCCTCGCCGTTGGCGACTCGACGTGGATGATGCCGTCCGGCGTATGCGTGTGAATCCAGTAGAGACAACCGCGCCCCGGCACCTGACCCACATTGGCTGGAATCGCCACCGGCTTGCCGTGATCGAGCAAGACCAGATGCTGATGGATGTGAACGCGCCCGCCTTCCATGGCGTCGCAGGCAATCCCGGAAGTGGTTTCGCCCTGGGGGGCTTTCACGTTTTCGCGCGCTGGCGTCTGAGCTGCTCCCAGTCGGGAGGCGAAAAGCATGACACAGGCGAGCAGGACAGGCAGTCGGAATGCGGGCACGTCAGCCTCCGGGGTAGTGGGAGGGAGGGGAGGGGGAGGGGGAGGGGGGAGGGGGTCTGGACTCGCGCAATGTACACCGTCATCGTCGTGTGGTGCCTTTCACCGCCACCGTCCTCCGCCTGATGATCGCCTCGCCCGGCGACGTCGCAGCAGAACGCGCCGTGGTTCGCGAAGTCGTGACCGAGTGGAACACGACCGATGGCGCGCACGCCAACACGATGCTGATGGCCGTCGGCTGGGAGACCGACGTCGCGCCCGAGATGGGCGACGCCCCGCAGAGCATCATCGACAAGCGGCTCCTTGCCAACGCGGACCTCGTCGTCGGGATATTCTGGAGCCGACTCGGCACGCCGACGGCGTCGTACGCGAGCGGAGCAGTCGAGGAGATCGAGGAGCATCTCAAGGCGGGGAAGCCCGCGATGCTCTACTTCTCGTCGGCGCCGGCGTCGCCAGACTCGATCGATGCGGACCAGTATCGCGCGCTCGAGGCCTTCCGGGATTCGTGCAAGACGCGGGGCCTCTACGCGACCTACCGGGACGTCGACGACTTCCGCCGAAAGTTCTCGCGCGATCTCCAGATCACGATGAACTCTCACGGCGCTGCGTCGGCCGGCACCGCGACCCGGGCCGAAAGCTCGAGCGGCGCATTGTCGGCCGATGCCGCCGCGTTGCTCAAAGCGGCGAGCGCGGACGGCTCGGGTGTGATTTTGTTCGGGCGGTACGGCACGGGCGTGGAGATCAGCGTCGGCGACAAGGTGTTCAACGAGGACTCGGCGCCCCGCACGGTCGCGCGATGGGAGGGTGCGATCGAAGAGCTCGAGAAGCGGGGGTTCATCAAGGCCGGCGGCAGCGCGCGCGAGGTGTTCGAGGTAACCCGCGACGGCTTCGCGGCGGCGATGTGACTCGGCGACTCGGCGGCAAACGAGCGTTTTAGAAATAGTTTACGTGTAATGCATCCTGCACCGTGATACGGCCGTCTCGTTGCTTGATACAGACTTCTAATCGAAGCATACTCTGCCGCTTGGGGGGCTCTCTCACCAATGCGGGAGGAGTAAGATGAAGAGACTGTCATTCGCTGTCTCGCTCGCCGCGGTCGTCGGCGGACTCGGAACGGCGCCGATGCGGGCGCAGACCGTTGTTCGCGGACGCGTGACGAGCGAGGCGGGCACTCCGGTAGCAACGGCGATCGTCAGGATCGCGACCCTGAGCATCGGCGCAACGGCCGACGCCGACGGCCGATACTCCTTCACCGTCCCCGCCGCGCGAGCCACCGGACAAGTCGTTTCGATCACGGCGCGACGCATCGGGTTCACTCCGCGGAGCACGCCCGTTACCCTGAGCGGCAGCACGGTTACTGTCGACTTCGTGCTCGCCACGGCGCCGATGGAGCTCGAGGGCGTCGTCGTCACCGCAATGGGAATCGAGACGGCCAAGAGCCAACTCGGCACCGCGGTGCAACAGGTGAACTCCACCGAGATTGCGCGCACGCCGACGACCAGCGTCGTCGACGCGCTCCAGGGCAAAGTTGCCGGCCTTCAAATCACGGCCGCTGGGACGCAAGGCGGCTCGTCGAAGATTCTGATTCGCGGCGCGAACTCGATCAACGGAAACAACGACCCGCTATTCGTCGTCGACGGCGTTCCGTTCTCGAACGCCGATCGCGGCGGCAGTCCCGGTGGGTCGCGGGCCGACTACGGAAGCGCGGTCTCCGACATCAATCCCGATGACATCGAGTCGGTGTCCGTGCTCAAAGGACCGAACGCGGCAGCGCTTTACGGATCACGCGCGTCGAACGGCGTCATTCTCATCACGACGAAGCGAAGCGCGGCGACGAGCGGCCGCATCTCGAGCGAGGTCTCGGCGAGCAATAGCTGGGAGACTCCGTCGATCCTGCCCACGTATCAGAACAGCTACGGACAGGGCGCCGGCGGAGAATTCCGCTACGTCGATGGGCAAGGCGGCGGCGTCCAGGATGGCAACGACCAGAGCTACGGTCCGCGTCTCGACGGACGCACCTCCGGCTGCACCTTCCTTCCCGGCACGCAGACGTATGACACGAAGCCGTGCATGCAGTTCACCGGCCCCGGGCCGTGGATCGCGCATCCCGACAACGTGAAATCGTTCTTCAACACCGGCCAAACGAGCACCGGCTACGCCGCGTTCACCGGCGGCTTCGACAACGCCAACGCCCGTTTGTCGATCGGCGCCGAGAACACGAAAGGGTACATCCCGAACGAGCTGCTGCAGAAGGTGTCGACGACGTTCGGCGGCAACTTGAACTTGAGCTCCAAGCTCTCGACGCACGCGACGGTGAACTATGTCAAGAACGCCGGTCAGGACCGTCCTGGTGTCGGCTACAACGCGGGCATTCTCGAGCAGTTCATCTGGTTCGGCCGCCAAGTCGACATGAACGCGCTGCGCAACTACTACGACCAGTTCGGGAATCTCTACAACTGGAATTACAACTATCACAACAACCCGTTCTGGATGCAGTCGGAGAACCCGCTCAACGACACGCGCGATCGGTTCTTCGGCTCGCTCTCGGCGTCGTACAAGATCGCCGACGGCGTCGACGCCACGGTGCGCGCTGGCTCGGACATCTACCGCTACCACATCACGAGCGACGTCGGGCGGGGGAATCTGAACTTCGCCGATCCTGGCTACAACGGCGGTTTCGGCGTCAACGACGAGTATCGGAACGAGACCGATCTCGACGCGATCGTATCCGCGTCCCGCGGGCTCGGTCGGTTCTTCACCGCGCGGGCGACGGCGGGCGGCAACGCCCGGCGCGAGCAGGTCACAGCGTCGTCGATGAGCACGGCGGGATTGCTCGTGTCGGGGATCTATAATGTGTCGAACGCCGGCATCACGCCGACGTTGGGCAACTCGGTCTCGATGCGCCGAGTCAACGGCATCTTCGGATCGCTCGGCATCACGTACAACGGTTTCTGGACGGTGGAAGGCAGTCTTCGCCAAGACGCCTCGTCCACGCTGCCGAAAGATCAGAACACCTACTCGTATCCGAGCATCAACACCTCGTTCGTACTTTCCGACGCCTTCCCGATCCTCAAGCGTGGTCCGCTGACGTATCTGAAGGTGCGCGCTTCCGACGCGAAGGTCGGCGCCGACGCGAGCCCCTATCAGCTGGCGACGACGTACAACGGCCAGTCGACCAAGTTCGCGGGACTGTCGCGGTTCACGCTCGGCGACAACATCGCCAACGGCAAGCTGCGACCCGAGATCACGCGGTCGTCGGAAGGCGGCTTCGAGCTCGGTCTGTTCGACGGCCGGATGTCAGTCGATGGGACGTGGTACAACAAGAACACGCGCGACCAGATCATCAGCCTCACCGTGTCGCAAGCATCCGGGTTCAGTGGCGTCAACATCAACGCGGGGGATTTGCACAACCGCGGCTTCGAGGCGGCGCTCAACGCGACCGTCCTGCGGACGCGCGATTTCGAGTGGAACTCGTCGTTCAACTACGCGCACAACTACGAGACGGTGACCGCGTTGGCATCGGGTCTCACGAACATCAATCTCGGCGGCCAGTGGGCGTTGAACGTCGAGGCGCGCGGGCCCGATCCGAAGACCGGACAGCGCCAGCCGTATGGAACCCTGTTCGGCTTCCCGTACGCACGCGACAGCGCCGGCAACATCCTCACGTCGGGCGGCCTGCCGACGAAGGGAGCGAAAAGAGTCCTCGGCAACATTCAACCGAATTGGGTCGGCGGATTGAGCAACACCTTCCAGTACAAGGCGCTGTCGATCAACGCCCTGTTCGACTTCCACGTCGGCGGCGACATCTTCTCGATCAGCAACATGTTCGGCCAATACTCCGGCGTGTTCATCGAGTCGTTGGCGGGACGCGAGGTCGATTGGAACAACCCGGGCGTCACGTTCAAGGGCATCGACACGAAGACCGGCCAGCCCAACACGATCAAGGTGACGGCGGAGCAGTACTACCAGGACGCATTGTTCGAGCTGCACGAGGCGTTCATCTACAAGGACACGTACACGAAGCTCCGCGAGCTGCGCGTCGGCTACGACCTCCCGCAGCACTTTGCGACGAGGATGTACGCACGCGCGGTGAACGTGGCGTTCGTCGGCCGCAATCTGTACACGTGGACCAAAGTGCCGAACATCGATCCCGAGTTCGCGTACAGCACCGGCAATGGACAGGGCATGGAGTTCGCCGCCCTGCCGAACGCCCGCAGCATCGGCTTCAACGTCCGCGTCACGCCATGATCACGCCCCGGAGACTCGTACACATGCGCATTCTAAGAACCGCAGCACTCGCCGCGGGTGTCGTGGTGGTGGGGGCGTGCAACAACAAAGACCTCACCAGCATCAACACCAACCCGAACAATCCCACGGACGCGCCGATCGGGCCGTTGTTCACGCAGGCGACCGTGACCGCCATTCCACGGTGGATGAACAACATTCGTACGGCCGGTCTGGTCGTCGAGCAGACGGCGGAGGTCCAGTATCCGGACGAAGACCGCTACGTCCGACTCGATGCCGCTTCGACCGGCGGTTTGCTCACCGGCCCGTACTCGAGTGAGCTCGAGGATTACCAGCAGGTGATTAACAAGGCGGTCGCGCTGAAGCGACCCGCGACCTACGGGCCGGCGCTCGCCATGCAGGTGTGGGATCTGTCGTACATGACCGACACCTTCGGCGACATTCCGTGGTCGCAGGCGTTGAAGGCCGATTCCGGCATCTTCGCGCCGTCGTATGACACGCAGCAGGCCGTGTACACCGCGATGTTCGCGCAGCTCAACCGCGCGGTGACCGACATGGCGGCGAGCGTGGCCGGTGAGCCGACGCTGGGCAGTGCCGACCCGATTTACAACGGCGATCCTGCCAAGTGGGAGAAGTTCGCGAATTCACTTCGCGCGCGTCTGGCGATGCGCATCGTGAATGTCGACCCGGCGACGGCGAACACGGAGTTGACCAAGGCGCTCGGCGGTCCGGGCGGCGTGTTCGCATCGAACTCCGACAACGCGCAGCTCAAGTATCCGGGCGACGGCGTGTTCGACAATCCGATCGCCTCGACGCTCAAGACGCGCGACGATTTTCGCATGTCGCAGACGCTGATGAATCTCCTGCTCGGAAACAACGATCCACGCGTCGCGATCTACGCGACGCCGACGGTGGACTTCTCGAACGGGAAGCCGGGCGCCGTGCAGTACGCCGGAATGCCCAACGGCCTGCTCACGGACTCGGCGGGTAAGTTCTTCAACATCGCGTCACGCCCGGGCCTCATCTTCTACCCGGGAGCGACGGCATACGGCACGCTCGGCGGCAACGGCGCGAAGCAAGCCGTCGTGTTCATGACGTTTGAAGAACTCTCATTCATCAAGGCGGAAGCCGCCGAGCGCGGGATGGCCGGCCTCACGCCCGGGCAGGCGGCCGGATTCTATAATGCCGGGATCACGGCCTCGATGCAGCGATGGTCGGGGTACATCGGCGCGACGCAGATCAGCGCCGCGCAGATCGCGGCTTACCTCGCGCTGCCGAGCGTGGCGTATCAAGGCGGCGTCGCGGGGCTCAAGCAGATCGCGACGCAGAAGTACATCGCGCTGTTCACCGACGGGTACAACGCGTGGGCCGAATGGCGTCGCACCTGCCAACCGGCCACGGTGAAGCACGGGCCGTCGACGATCGTGGCCTACATTCCGCGTCGCTTCTACTATCCGACGGCGGAGACGTCGGCGAACGGCGCCAGCGTCGCGGCGGCGATTACGCACCAGGGCGCGGACAATTTCCAGACCACGGTGTGGTGGGACACGAAAGGCTCCGTCGCTCCGACGTTCGTGAGCGGGACGGTCTGCGCGGGGTCGTGACTCGGCGACTCGGCGGCTCGGCGACTCGGCGGCTCGGCTACTCGGTGTCGAGTAGCCGAGTAGCCGAGTGAGTGTAACTCACCTTTGTGCGGCGCTCCGTTTACGGCTCGGCGCCGCTGTACTCGTTGAAAATTCTTGCTACCTCGCCCCGGTCCTGCGTCCGCGTGAGCGCGAGCATGAGCAGTATGCGCGCCTTCTGCACGTTGAGATCGCCCGCCGTGGGGCGAGTCTCGCTACCGGCGACGCGCCCGGATCCGGTACGACTGCCGATTACGACGAGCACGCCGCGCTCGGCCGCCCGGCGGAGCGCTGAGCCCTGACCGGACGCTAATCCGCCGGCGCCGACGCCGGCGACCACGATGCCCTTGGCTCCCGCGGCGACAGCGGCGTCGATCAACACACTGTCCGCGCCGCCGTAACTATAGATGATGTCGACGCGCGGCATCTCGTTGACCTTAGAGATGTCGAACGCAGGCCGGCGCGTCGGTCGGGCACGATTGTAGAAAATCGTATCGTGATCGACGATCGCCAGCGGGCCGTGCTCCGGCGCCTGGAACGTCTCGACGCGGGTCGTGTTGGTCTTTGTGACCTCGCGTGCCGCGAAGAGGCGGTCGTCCATCAGCACCATCGCGCCGCGGCCGCGGGACGCCGGCGCTGCTGCGGCGCGGACGGCGTTGAACAGATTCGCGGGACCGTCGGCGCCAATTGCGTCGGCCGGCCGCATCGCGCCCGTTACGACCACTGGCCGATCGCCCGCGACGGTCAGGTCGAGGAAGTAGGCCGTCTCCTCCATCGTGTCGGTACCGTGCGTGACGACGACGCCGGCGAGTGACGACCGTTCGCGAAACGCGGCGTTGATCCGCCGCGCGAGATCCATCCATTGCTTCGGCCCGATCGCGCCTGACGCGACGTTCGAGAACTGCTCGGTGGAGAGCGTCGCAACCTTCTCGATGCCGGGAGCGGCCGCCGTCAGCTGCTCGGCCGAAATCTTGTTCACCTCTCCGCCGCGATCGCCGTAATAGTTGCCCGTCGACGCGATCGTTCCGCCCGTCGCCAACACGAGGACTTCAGGCGGCTTCGCCTGCTGGGCACGCGCTGCCGCGGGCGCAAGCAACGCCATGGCGAAAAGGAAGCGGGTAGCCCAGCCGCCGAGTGGCCGAGCCGCCGAGTAGCCAAGCCACATGTCGATATTCCTCTCGTTCTTCGTCAGTAGTCGCGCCGGTTGCGCTGATTCAACCAATAGAACAGGGGCAAGCTGAAGCCGAGTCCTCCGGCGAACGACAGCAGCACGAACCAATACCATTTCACTCGTCCAATCGGCCGGCGCGCAAAGTATACCGAGAGAAGGATCAACGCGAGAAGAACATCGAGGATGAAGCCGAGCGCGAGGTGGTCGTGCAACACCGGCTCGACACCGCGAAACTCGAAGAAAAGCCAATACAGGAAGAACCCGTTCGGTATCGTGAAGCCGAGAAGGGCAGTTATTAAGAGCCACATGGTCAGGGAGCGTTGGCGTCGTGCAGTTTGTCCGGGTTCACTTGAATGAACAACCGTTGAACTTGGCCGCCGTCGGCGTCCGTCGCGAGCGTAAGGACGGCACGCAACTGGCCGGCAACCCGAAACAGCAACCCGGTGCCGCCGCTCACCGGCTCGATTGCCAGCTCGCCGGACGCGGCCCACTTTGCGACGAGAGAAGCGATGAAGCGCGCCACGCGGTCGGCGCCCGTGACCGGGCGGCGTGCGGCGGCGAACTTCCCGCCGCCGTCAGCCCAAGCGACGGCGTCGTCGGACAGCATGGCAAGCAGTCCGTCGACATCGCCCGTCGTGCAAGCGGTCAGAAATCGATGGGTAAGCTCGTCGGCCTGTTTCGTGTCCGGCGCGAAACGGGGGCGGCCGGCGGCGAGGTGCTGCTTCGACCGTTGCACGAGTTGACGCGCGTTGACCTCGGTCGTGCGCAGAATCCGGGCAACGTCGGTGTATTCGAACCCAAACGCCTCGCGGAGCAGGAAGGCGGCGCGCTGCGTCGGCGTGAGTCGCTCGAGCAGAACGAGGAATGCCGTCGACAGCGAATCCGCCAGGGTCGAGGCGGCGAGTGGATCGTGCGCGTCCACGCCGACGAGCGGCTCGGGCAGCCATGGCCCGACGTATACCTCACGACGCACGCGCGCCGACCGTAAATGGTCCATCGCCAGCCGAGTGACCGTGGTGCTGAGATAGTCCTTCGGCGAACGAACGTCGGCGTCCTTTGCGCGCTGCCATCGAAGGTACGCGTCCTGAAGAACATCCTCCGCGTCGGCCGCGCTGCCGAGCATGCGATACGCGATGGAGAAGAGCAGCCGACGATGCTCGGCGAACGACGCCAAGCGCTCGTCCGTGGGTTCGAATGCCGAAAAGTCGGACGCCGAGATCATGCGACCGCCGCGATGCCATCTCGACGCGACGCGTGGCCACGGCGCGGAGGATAGATGAGGCGCCTGTTGATGGACTCTTTCATGACCTTACCCCAATGGCCGGTCAGTCGGACTTCGCGATCCCAGCCCTCCATGAATAACGCTCCGGCCTCACCGAGGTCGAGACAGGTCACGTAGTCCGGGTACGTGAATTCGGCTTGCCGGAGACCGAGCAACGCGGCGGCCGCGTTAGCACCGGCGATCTCTCCCATGGGGATCGCGCATTGGCAGGACATGGGAACGACGTGGCCCTCCATGTCGGCCTTGGCGCGCGCCACGTCGCCGGCGGCGTACACATGCTCAGCGCCGCGGACGCGTAGCAGCCGGTCCACGTCTACGCGGCCGATCGCGTCATGAGGCACGGGCAGCTGCGCCGCCAGCGGGTTGGCGCGAAAACCGCCGGTGATGACGACCGTCGCCGCGGGGATTCGTCTTCCGTCGGCAAGGCGCACACCGTCATCGTCAATCGCGCTCGCGCCAATGCCCGTGTGACATTCGATGCCAAGCTCTGCCAGTGCCCGCATGACCTCTCGACGCGCGCTCGGCCCGAGATCGGGTACAACGAGCGGGGACCTTTCTACCAGCACGACGCGCGCGGACGGCTGTGCGTCCGCCACGGCGGCGATGCGTCGCAGTCGCGAAACGAGCGTCGTCGCGACCTCGATACCGGTGAAGCCCGCGCCGATGACGACAGCGGTGTACCGACCGGCCGTGTCTTCGTCCGCCCGGGGAAGTGTCTCGAGGTGCGCGCGTAGCGCCGCGGCTTCCTTATATGTATCCACGGCGAAAGCCTTCTCGGCGCCAGGAATCGCGGCGCGCTGCACGAGACTACCGGCGGCGAAGACGAGCTTGTCATACCGTTCGCGATGCGTTCCGTCCCCCAACGTGATCAGTCTCGACTCGGTGTCGATATGGCGCACCTCGGCCTCGACTAACTCGACGCCCTGAGGATCGAGCACCTCGGCGAGAGGAACGCGCACGCCGTCGAGAGAATCCTCATAAAGCCGCGGTCGAATCGTCAGCCACGGATCTCGACTGACGAGCGTGATGCTGAATCGCCGCGTCGCGTTGGCGCGATGGCGAACCGCGGACGCTTGGAGCGCCGCCCACACGCCGGCGAAGCCCCCGCCGACGATCACGAGTTTCTTCATCGATAACCCCCGTTCCGGTTCGAACATGGGACGCAGTACGCCGCGCCGTTGTGACAGCCCCCCCCCGGAACCGGCGCACAAAAGCGGCGTTCGGCGGCGTCGGCCGGGGCCAGTCTTGCGCCCACGGCCCAGTCGATGGTCATGTCGGAACCCACGCGCGCCGAGCTACATTGCGATTCGATCCATCCAATCTCCCCCCGCCCATGACGCGACGCATCGTTCTTCTCGCCGCTCTGCTCACCGGAGCGTGCACCCGTCAACCGACAACCGCGACGGGACCGCAATCGGCCCCATTCGATCTCGTCTTGGAAAATGGAACGGTGATCGACGGGACCGGAGCGGCGTCGTTCCCCGGCGACGTCGCGATCAAGGGCGATCGAATCGCGCGCATCGGACCGGCGGGCTCGCTCAAACGCTTTTCCGCCAAGCAGCGAATCGACGTGCACGGCCTCGTCGTGTCGCCGGGCTTCATCGACATCCAGGGCGGATCGAACTTCCCCGGCGACGGACGATCGGTGAGCAAAGTGACGCAGGGGATCACCACCGAGATCACCGGCGAAGGATCGACCGCGGCGCCGACGAATGAGAAGACAGCGGCGGGTGGCAACTTCGCAACCGGCGGACCGCGCGGCACTGGCGCCTATTCAGGTCCTCACGGATTTGCGAACTGGCTCGACGCCATACAAGCGCACGGCATCTCGCCCAACGTCGGGGCCTTTGTGGGTGCCGCAACCGTGCGAGTCTACGCAAAGGGCGAAGCGATCGGCAAGCCGACGCCCGCCGAGCTCGACACGATGCGGGCCGTGGTGCGCCGCGCCATGGAAGATGGCGCGTTCGGCATCGGCTCGGCCCTCATCTATCCGCCGGGCAACTACGCGACGACCGAAGAGCTGATCGAGATGGCGAAGGCGATGTCGCCGTACGGCGGCATCTACATCACGCACATGCGCTCGGAGGCCGACCAGCTCCTCGAGGCGATCGACGAAGCGATTGCGATCGGCACCAAGGGCAACGTGCCGGTCGAGATCTACCATCTCAAGGCCGCCGGCACGAACAACTGGCCAAAGGGTCCGTTGGCCATCGCCAAGATTGATTCGGCGCGTCGGGCCGGCGTCAATATTCAGGCGAACATGTACCCGTACGTCGCGGGCGGCACCGGCTTGTCGGCGTGTACGCCGCCATGGGCTTCGGAAAATGGAAAGCTGATCGACAATCTCCAGAATCCGACGGTGCGGGCGAAGATCAAAGCCGAGATGGACAACCCGCACACGGATTGGGAGAACCTCTGTCAGCTCGCCGGTCCCGAAGGCGTTCTCATCCTCGGCATCACCAAGCCCGAGAACAAGCAGTACGCGGGCAAGCGACTCAACGAGATCGCGACGATGATGAACAAGCCGTGGGAGGACGCGGCGATGGATCTCCTCATCTCCGAGCGGCAGCGCATCGGCACGGTGTACTTCCTGATGAGCGAGGAGAACGTCAAGCTCAACCTGGCGCAGCCGTGGATCAAATTCGGCACGGATGCCGGCGGCGTCGATCCGGATAGCGCGCGCGGCCTGACGCATCCGCGAGCGTACGGCAATTTCCCGCGCATCATGGGCAAATACGTGCGCGACGAACACGTGATGCCCCTCGAGGAAGCCGTGCGCAAGGCGACGTCGGCGGTGGCCACGCGCCTTTCGATTCCCGATCGGGGGTTGCTCCGTGAGGGAATGTTCGCCGACATCGCCGTGTTCGACGCGAAGACGATCATCGATCGGTCGACGTTCGAGCAACCGCATCAGTTGTCGGTCGGCGTGCAATACGTCTTAGTCAACGGAACGATGATCGTGCGCGACGGCAAACACACGGGAGCGAAGCCGGGGCGCGCGCTGCGGGGTCCCGGAGCGCGCTGACTCGGCGACTCGGCGGCTCGGCGGCTCGGCGACTCGGCGACACGCGCTAAGGTTGCACAGACCACATTGCCTTGATTGGACTTGGCGCATAAGTACTATAGAAAGCTTGCGAGGAGGGTTTCATGCGCAACGTCCTGTCCGCGGCGCTCGTCTTTTTTCTGGCGCCGCTCCACCCCACGCGCATCGTCGCGCCAAGCGACGCCTGCAGCCTGTTGACGAAGGGCGAGATCGACGGCGCCATGGGCGTACCCATGGGGAATGCGAAGTCGATCACCGCCAAGGCGTGCCAATGGCGGCAGCCCGTGAAGCAGGGGAGTCCCGGCGCCATCGTGGACGTCACGATCATCGCAGCGCGGGGCTACAACCTTGGCAAGGCGATCGCCGGGTCGAGCAAGTTCAAGGTCGTCACCGTCAATGCGCTCGGCGACGAGGCCTACTACTCGGAATCGACCGACGGAAAACTCACCGATCTTCGTGTAAAGAAGGGCGAGAATTACGTCGCGATCCATGTGTGGGGTGCCGGCGTGCCGATCCCGCAGATCGAGCCTAAAGAACTGGCGCTCGCCAAAGCGATCATTCCCAAGCTCTGAGAATGAGACGGCCGCTCGCGCGAGCGCGCGAGCTACGGGGGGGTATGCGCACGGTCTTTTCAATGTTGATCGTCGCCGCGGCGACGTCTGTGCGGCTCTCGAGCGGCGCGAATCTCGATCGTCACCGCGCGCCGGTCGCGCCGGCGCTCGACGAGCCCACCGCGAACGACAATCGTAGGCCGGCCGGGCGCTTCGTCGGTGACACGCTCGTCCTGCGGCTCACCGTGGCGACGGTCGCCTGGCACTTCGTGGGCGACAGCAACCCGCCGCTCACAGTCGCGGCCTTCGCCGAAGAGGGGAAGACGCCATCGATACCCGGTCCACTGCTGCGCGTGCGGAGCGGAACGCCGATTCGCGTCGTCATCCGCAATTCGTTCGATGACACGCTTATCGTCCGCGGCTTCGGTGAGCGCGGCCCGGCGGTCGATTCCTTGATCCTTCTGCCGCGGGAAACCCGCGAGGTGACTTTTTCGCGACGACAGCCCGGGACCTACCAGTACTGGGCGACGCTCGCCGAGTGGCAGCGTAACGTACCACTTCCGCCGCAACTGCACCGCCATGGGCTGCTGCGACCGCGGTTCGATTCGCAGCTCGCCGGCGCATTCGTCGTCGATCCGCCGGGGCGGGTTCCCGACGATCGCATCTTCGTGATCACGATGATGGTCGATCAGGCGCCGCCGATTCGAAACGACCATCGCGGTCCGGTAGGTCGGGAGTTCACGGCGATCAACGGACGGTCGTGGCCGTATACCGAGCGCCTCCACTACACCGTGGGTGACTCGATCCGCTGGCGCGTCATCAACACGACGTTCCAGTCGCATCCGATGCACCTGCATGGCTTCTACTTTCGTGTCGACTCACACGGCAGCGCCGAGGCCAACGTCGATTCGATCTACGCGCCGAATCAACGACGGATGGCGGTGACCGAAGATATCACGGTAGGCGACGCGATAACGCTGACGTGGTCGCCCGACCGGCCAGGCGGCTGGCTCTTCCACTGCCATCTGACCAGTCACGTCTCACCACTGCCACGCATCGATAAGCCGGACGATCTCGAGTATCCCGAGGCCCACGATCACGGCGATCCCGATCACCACGCTCTCACCGGGATGAATGGGCTGGTCCTCGGCATCACCGTCGGCGCGCCGCGTCGGGCGGCGGCGGCGTGGCGTCCCGCGAAGCGGCTACGGCTCTTCGTGCAGTCGGACTCGACGCCCGCGGATTCAACGCGGCGCTGGGGCTACGTCCTCGAGCGCGGCGGTGAACCGCGACGGGATTCGGTGGAAAGCCCCGGTCCGCTCCTCCTTCTCACGCGTGGCGAACCGACCAGCATCGAGGTGATCAATCGCACGCCGGAGCCGACGGCGGTGCACTGGCACGGTATCGAATTAGAGAGTTATTACGACGGCGTCGCCGGCTGGAGCGGAACCAACGGAGCAACCGCGCCGGCGATTCGCCCTGGGGCGACGTTCGAGGCGCGCATCACACCGAAGCGCGCCGGCACCTTCATGTATCACACGCACTTCAACGATCTGCGCCAACAATACGGCGGGCTCGTCGGACCGCTCGTCGTGCTCGAGCCGGGAGAGCAATGGAACGCGGCCCGCGAGCTGCTCGTAATGATCTCGGACGGGCCGCGTGCGACACTCGTCATCAATGGTTCGGCCGCGCCGCCGCCGCGCGAGCTGCGCGTCGGCACGGCGTATCGCGTTCGCGTGGCCGACATCGCGATCCACCAACAGAGCCTTCTGACACGATTGGTACGCGATTCGTCGCTCGTCACATGGCGTGCGATCGCGAAGGATGGATTCACACTCCCGGCCATCCAAGCCACGACCCGACCGAGCATCGCGCGCGTTGCCAGCGGTGAGACCGCCGACTTCGAGTTCATCCCGGAAGTTCCGGGAGATGTCCGCCTGGAGATCGGTCTGCCGGGCCGCGCCGGCGGCTTTCAGCGTCAGGGCAGCTTGTTGGTGCACGTGAGCCCGAAGTAGCGGTTCGGGCTCGTCGCTTGACCTCTTGACAGCTAGAGGAGTAACGATCATCATCTAGACAACTACAGGAACCGACTCCAGAGAACCTCCGTGGCGATACGCGCGCAAGCCGACGCCCTCCGCGGCTCCCTCGACCTGCTCGTCCTCAAGACCTTGTCCCTCGTCCCGATGCACGGGTGGGGGATCGGACAGCGTATCCAGCAAACCTCGAAGGGAATTCTCGAGGTCAATCAGGGCTCGCTCTATCCGGCGTTGCAGCGGCTGGAGAAGGCGGGCCTCATCGTCAGTGAGTGGGGAGCGACCGACAACAACCGACGCGCGCGCTACTACCGGCTCACCGCGGCGGGCCGGCGCGCCCTCGGCCAGGAGCTCGAGAGCTGGAAGCGTTTCGCCACCGGTCTCGACGCGGTCCTGCGCAGCACCTGACGTTCCCCACGATGGAGCTTTCATGAGCTGGTTCGCAGCGGCGCGTACGCGCCTGCATCTGCTGTTCGCGCCGCGCCGCGCGGAAGCCCGGTCGAACGAAGAGATCAACTTCCACATCGCGATGGAGACCGATCGCCTCGTCCGCGAGGAGCGGTTGTCACCCGAGGAAGCTCGCCGGCGGGCGCTCGCGACCTTCGGCGGCGTCACGCAGCACCGCGAAGAGCTCCGCGACGGACGCGGCATCGCCGCGCTGGCCGGACTGTCGCTCGACTTCAAGCTCGGCGTCCGGATGCTCGTGAAGTATCCGGGACTCACCATCGTCGGCGGATTGGCGATGGCGTTCGGCATCTGGGTCGGCACGATCTCATTCGTGATGGCGTCGACGTTCCTTTGGCCGACGCTTCCGCTGCCCGGCGGCGACCGCGTCGTGTTGATCCGGAACTGGGACGTCTCCACACGCAGCGAGGAGCCGCGAGCCCTCGGCGATTTCGTCGTCTGGCGCCGCGCGTTGACGTCGATAACCGACATCGGCGCCTATCGCGACGTCACTCGCAATGTCATCACCGGCACCGACGACGCGCGGCCGGTGCAGGTCGCCGAGATGACGGCGGCAGGCTTTCAGGTCGCGTCGGGCCAGCCGCTGTTGGGCCGCGTTCTCTCGACGGCGGACGAAGCTCCCGGCGCGCCGCCGGTAGTCGTCCTCGGCTACGATCTGTGGCGAAGGCGATTCGCGGGCGACGGTACGATCCTCGGAAAAGCGGTCAAGGTCGGCGATACCTACGCGACCGTGGTCGGCGTGATGACGGAAGGGTTCGCCTTTCCCGTGTCGCACGAGCTGTGGATGCCGCTCCGCTGGCAGGCAGCCGACGAGTCGCCGCGCGGTGGGCCGGCCATCACCATCTTCGGCCGACTGGCGCCCGGCGCAACGATCGAACGCGCGCAATCGGAGCTCGCGACGCTGGGAAGGCGATCGAGCGCCGACCGCCGCGCGACGCACGAGCACCTCGAGCCACAAGTCGGGCCATACGCCAGGCAATTCCAGGAGCCGGGAGGAAGCGACCTCGTCGCGGCAGCGTCGATTCCCTCGTTCGCGGTGATGCTCCTCGCGCTCATCTGCGGCAACGTCGCTCTCTTGCTGTTCGCGAGAGCGGCGACGCGGGAAAACGAGCTCGCCGTGCGGAGCGCCCTTGGGGCGAGTCGCGGCCGGATCGTCGCGCAGCTCTTCGCGGAAGCACTCGTGCTCGGCGGAGTCGCCGCCGTCGTCGGTCTTTCCGCGGCCTACGTCGCGCTCGATCGATGGGGTTTGCCGTTTCTCGAGGCAAACATCGGACGTGTGCCGTTCTGGCTCGCACCACGCCTGTCGTTCGGCACGATACTCTACGCGGCCGGGCTCACCCTCGTCGCCGCCATCGTCGCCGGCGTCATGCCCGCACTCAAGATCACGCGCGGTCTCAGCTCGAGGCTGAGGCAGACCGCGGCGGGCGCCGGCGGCGTTCGATTCGGCGGCGTGTGGACGGTGGTCATCGTCGCGCAGGTCGCGATGACGGTCGCGTTCCCGGCGATCGTCGCGTTCGAGCGAGGACAGGCACGCCACATTCAGACCTTTCCCGCCGGATTCGCCGCCGAGGAGTATGTCGCGGTGGGGCTCGCGATGGATGGCCCCAACGTTTCGGCCGCCGACTCGACGGCAGCTCGCGCGGCGCTCGACGCGCAACAGGCACGGTTCGGCGCGACCCTCGAGGCGTTGCGCCAGCGGGTCGCGGCGGAGCCGGGAGTGGCCGGCGTCACCTTCGTCGACCGGCTGCCGCGAACCTGGCACGATCACTATCGGATCGAGGTCGACGACGCCGGCCTCGTTGCGAGCGGCGCGGTAGGCGGCGCGAGCGACGCGCAAAAGCTGCTACCAATCGTCAGTCTGGCCGGTGTCGATGCGTCGTATTTTAGTGTTCTCGAAACACCCGTCATCGCCGGTCGTCCATTCGACCGACGCGACCTGGCGCCCGGCGCGCGGACGGTCATCGTCGACGAGGGCTTCGTGGACCAGGTGCTGCACGGCCGGAACGCTGTCGGGCGGCGATTGCGATTCAAGGCGAACCAGGGCCCGCGCGCGCTGCCGGGTGAAGAGGCGCGCCCGTGGTTCGAGATCGTCGGCGTCGTGAAGGAGCTCGGCATGGGATCGCCGAACGACAAGGCGCGCGCATCCGGGCTGTACGTGCCGACGCCGCCACAGGCCCTCGACAGTGTTTACATGATGGTGCACGCCAAGGTGAGGGGAGACCCGCTCTCGGTCGTGCCGCGGATTCGCAGCATTGCTTCGGCGGTGGAGCCCACGCTGCGGCTCTCGGGGATTCAGCGTGCCAGTGACGTCTCGGACGCCCTGTTGTGGGTCCTCGGGTTGTGGACGAAGATCACGATCTTGCTGACCGCGATCGCGCTGCTGTTGTCGCTGGCCGGCATCTACGCGGTGCTGTCATTCATCGTCGCGCGCCGTACGCGGGAGATCGGCGTGCGAGTCGCGCTCGGCGCGGGGCCCCGCCGCGTCGTCATCGCCATTTTCCGGCGACCGCTCATCCAGGTAGGCATCGGCGTGAGCGTCGGCGGCCTCCTGATCGCTCTCGCGGCCGAGGCGCTGGTCCACAGTGAGATGTCGAACGCCGGCAGTGGATTGTCGCTCGGACTGGTGGCGCAGCTCATCGCGTACGGGTCGTTGATGTTCGGCGTGTGCCTCCTCGCCTGCGTCGTCCCGACGCGGCGCGCGCTGAGTGTCGAGCCGACGGAGGCGCTGCGGGCGGAGTAGCCGGGCCGGTCGACAGACGGGAGTGGAAACGCGGAGCGCCGTCAGACGAAGGGTGGCGAGCGCACCGACCTCCTTCAGCGGGCGCGTCTGCTTGACAGCGCGGTCAAATGGTGCAGCTTCGCCTGAGCAATGGTCCGCGCACGGACCAGCGATCACCTCCTGTTGCGCCACTCCCACCCGATGGAGGCCTCATGGAGCAGAGAATCGCCGTCTTCGTGTCCGCAATCCTCGGCGCGCTCCTCCTCATCATCTTTGCGGGGGTCGCCCGATCAGCCGGCGCCACGGCAAGCGCCGACGTCGTCGCGAGCGCGGCGGCGCGCTGGAGAAAGACCGTCCTCTGGACGCTCGTCCTTCTGTTCGTGCCGGTCATCGGCTACTCGCTCACCAAGCTGCCGTACGCGACGAGCGGCCCAACGGCGAGCGTCATCGTCGTCGACGCGACCGGACAGCAATGGGCCTGGACGATCAAGCCCGACACGGTTCCCGTCGGAAAAGCAATCGAGATCCGCGTCAACGGCGCCGACGTGAACCACGGCTTCGGTCTCTATGACCCGAACAATCGTCTCGTCACTCAGACGCAGGCGATGCCGGGATTCACGAACGTCATTCGCCATACCTTCGCCGCGCCCGGCACCTATCGCGTTCTTTGTCTCGAGTACTGCGGCTTGGGACATCACACGATGTTCTCACAGATCGTCGCCGTCGCGGCGCAATAGGAGAACACTCATGACATCGACAACGGCCGAGCTACGTGCTCGCGCCAGCGCGGGTTACGCTGGTGTGGCTCCGATTCGCGGGCAGGGGATCGTCGCGGCGTACGCCGGGATCACGGCGCTGGTGCTCGCGCTGCTCATGGTGTTCGGGTTGCTCATGAAGGCGTCGCAGGCCGGTCTGATCACCGTTCCGGCGAATCGCTTTTATCAGCTTCTCACGGCGCATGGCATCGGTATGGTCGCGATCTCGGGCCTCGGCGGCGCCGCGGTGATGTGGTATTTTCTCTCGCGCTACGTGAGTCTGAGCCCCACGATCCTGGTCGCCAACCTCGCCTGCTTTCTGATCGGCGTCGTGCTGGTGCTGGGCGCGATCTTCGTCGGGGGATTCGCCGCGGGGTGGACCTTTCTGTTCCCACTGCCGGCGCACTCGCAAGGGGCGTGGGGAACTGGCGCGGCCGCGGCATACCTCATCGGCGTGCTCGTGGTGGGCGTCGGGTTCCTGCTGCTCTTTCTCGACACAGGCCGCGCGATCATCGCCAAGTACGGAAGCCTCGGACGCGCGCTGGGTTGGCCGCAGGCGTTCAGCAATACAACCGAGGCCGCGCCACCGCCCGCGGTCGTAGCAAGCACTGTCGTGACGATCATCAACATTCCGGCGATCGCTGTCGGCGCGGTGATCCTCACGATGTCGCTCGTCAACGCCTACGCGCCCGGCTTCCACGTCAACGCGCTCCTCGCCAAGAACCTCATCTATTTCTTCGGCCACGTTTTCATCAATTCGACGATCTACATGGCCGTGATCGGCGTGTATGAGATTCTGCCGTCGTTCACCGGAAGGCCGTGGAAGTCGAGCAAGCCCTTCCTGCTCGCCTGGACCGCGACGATGCTGATGGTGCTGGCGGTCTATCCGCACCACCTCTTCATGGACTACGCGCAGCCGACGTGGGCCGCGGTGCTCGGACAGGTTCTGTCATATACGAGCAGTCTTCCCGTGCTCGCTGTGACGGCAGCCGCGACGCTCGCCAACGTCTATCGCTCGGGCATGAAGTGGAATCTCACGGCGGGCCTTCTCTTTGCCGCGGTCATGGGGTGGAGCGTCGGCGTGGTCCCCGCGGTCGTCGACGGCACGATCGCGATCAACCGGGTGATGCACAACACGCTCTGGGTGCCGGGGCACTTCCACACGTATCTCCTGCTCGGCGTCGTCGCGATGCTGTTCGCGTTCATGTACTTCCTCGGCTTGCGTACCGGTGCATCGGACAGCGCGCTCGATCGTGCCGGCTTCTGGATGTACGTCGTCGGCAGTCTGGCGTTCGCGTCGGCCTTTCTCGCCGGCGGGGCGATGAGCATTCCCCGACGTTTCGCGGTTCATCTCGATCCCTGGTTGGCGATCGACAAATGGGGAGCGCTATTCGCGTTGGTTGTTGTCGCGGGAGCGCTGGTGTTCGTGGTCAGGTTCCTCGGCCGCGTGCGGTCGGTCAGTGCGTAGCACGTCGTGGATGCGCACCGCCGTCGCGTCCGCGGTTGTTTGGGCGACGGGCGGTGCGCTGTTCTGGCGCGGAACGGACGGCTTCCGCGCCTTCACGACCGAGCAGGCGCGCCGCCTGGCAGTCGCGACCCATCCGCGCTCGCTGCCCCCAGTCGCGCTCGACGATCAAGACGGGCGACCGTTCACTCTCGCGTCGTATCGCGGCGAGCCAGTCGCTGTGGATTTCGTCTACACGCAATGTGTGACCCTGTGCACGAACCTGAGCGCGGCCTTTCAGCGTCTCGACCGCGCCGAGCGGGCCCGCGCGGTTGGCGGCAGCGTGCGGCTGCGGCTCGTCACCATCAGCTTCGACCCTCGGGACACGCCGGAGCAGCTCAGACTGTACGCGTCGCGGTATCAAGCCGACGGAAATGATTGGCGTTTCGCTCGCGCCCACGATGCGCGCGAGCTGCCGGCGCTCCTCTCCGCGTTCGGCATCACCGTCATCCGCGATGCACGCGGCGACTTTCAACACAACGCCGCGCTGCACCTTCTGAACGCCGACGGGCGTCTCTCCCGCGTGCTCGACATCGACGCCGACGTTGGTGACGCGGTGCGCGCCACGCCAGTGAGCCGACAGTGATCGGTGCTCTCGCCGGCTTGGGTCTGCTCGCGGTCCTCGCCTTACCGTGGACACGCCAGGAGCTCGAAGGCGTGATGATCCTCCACATGCTGGTGCAGATTCCACTCCTCGCCGCCGCCGGCGCGGTGATGGTCACGTCATTGCCGGCGCGCTGGCGAATGCGACTAGCGTCGTGGAATCGCAACGGCGTTTCGGGAATTCTCATGACCGTTGTGGCCAGCTCGTGGTGGATGGTGCCACGCGCCTTGGATGCCGCGCTCGCGTCTCCGGCAATGGAGCTCGCCAAGTTCGCGAGCCTTCCGCTGCTCGTGGGAGTCCCGCTCGCGCTCAGCTGGTCGTGGCTCGGCGGAATGGGCCGCGGGTTCGTGATCGCCAACGTCCTGCCAATGTGGGCAGTGGTCGGATGGCTCTACCTCGCGGCGCCGGTCCGCGTGTGCAACTTCTATCTCGTCGAAGATCAGGCGGTCGCCGGCGCCGGGTTGCTCGCGGCGTCGATTGGGCTCGGGCTGGTAGCTGGCGGCCTGGCGTTTCGTCAGCGAACGCCGTTCACACCTGCTAGCTAAACTCCTCCATCCGCGCGACCTTTGCCGTCGCCCGTATCGCCCGCCCGGCCGCGCAACCGTCCGTCCCCCAAAACCCAGATTCGCGGCGAAGCATGTCTGATCCGACGCTCCGTCAGATTCCCTCGTTGCTCGCCGAGCGCTATCGAATCGAGCGAGAGCTTGGCGCGGGCGGCATGGCGACCGTGTATCTCGCTCGCGACCCGAAGCACGACCGCGACGTCGCGATCAAGGTCCTGCACCCCGAGCTCGGCGCGGCGCTTGGCGGCGAGCGGTTCCTCAGCGAGATCAAGACGACGGCGAAGCTCCAGCATCCACACATCCTCCCGCTCCTCGACTCGGGCGAAGCGGGCGGGCTGTTGTACTACGTCATGCCGTATGTCGCCGGCGAAACGTTGCGCGCGCGGCTCGAACGCGAACGCCAGCTGCCGATCGATGAAGCGCTGCGCATCGCCCGCGAAGTGGGGGACGCGCTCGGCGCCGCGCATGCGCTGGGGATCGTCCATCGCGACATCAAGCCGGAGAACATCCTGCTGCAGGGTGGGCACGCGCTCGTCGCCGATTTCGGAATCGCGCTCGCCGTGCAGCAGGCGGGCGGCGCGCGCATGACTCAGACCGGGTTGTCGCTCGGCACGCCGCAATACATGAGTCCCGAGCAGGCGATGGGCGAGAAGCAGATCGACGCGCGCGCCGACATCTACGCTCTCGGCGCCGTCACTTACGAGATGCTGACCGGCGAGCCGCCATTCACGGGCAACAGCGTCCAGGCAATCGTCGCACGCGTGCTGACGGAAGACCCGCGCCCGATCGTCGTTCAGCGTAAATCCGTTCCCGAGCCGGTCGAAAGCGCCGTGTTGCGCGCCCTCGAGAAACTTCCGGCCGATCGCTTCACGTCCGTCGACGAATTCGTGGCCGCGCTCGACGGCCGAACGCCGATCGCGCGGCGGGTCGCGCGCGCTAGACACCGCGGCGGCAGACGCGTGTTCCTCTCCGTGGTCGCGGCTGCCGTTGTCGCCGCGATCGCGCTGGGAGCCGGATGGCTACTCGGTCGCCGTGGCCATGCTACTATCGCGGCGTGGAACGCCAGCGTCGTGTTGCCCGATTCTCTTGAGCTGGAGCCGATCTTCACCACCGCCGAGGGAACGGGAACGATCGCCCTCTCACCCGACGCGTCGCAGCTCGCGTTCGTGGCGCGGCGCGGAAACCGCACGCAACTGTTCGTCCGCCGGCTGTCGGACTTCAACGCGCGCGCGCTGGACGGTACCGATAACGCCGTCGCGCCGTTCTTTTCTCCGCAAGGCGGCGCGGTGGATTTCTTCGCCGATGGCCAGGTGAAGCGTGTTTCGCTTTCCGACGGACGCATCACGGTGATCGCGCGAAATGCGTTGGACGGATGGGGCGGTACCTGGCTTCCGGACGGCCGGCTCGTCTTCGCTCGCGATCGCGCGTTTCGACTGATCGTGACGACGCCGACCGGCGATTCGCTGCGCGCCGTCGATTGCGTGGGTGGGTGCAGCTTTCCCGAGGCGCTGCCGGATGGACACCGCGTGCTCGTGTCCACTCTCGGGCAACTGATGACCGTCGACGTCGAGAGCGGCGCCATGTCACCCGTTCGCGCGTGGAACGCGAAGAGCGCCGACGAACCGTTGCGCGGAGTGATGGGGCGCTTGGACGGCGACGGACATCTCGTGTATGCCGGTCCCGGTGGCCAGGTATTCGTCGCGCCGTTCGATGCGCGGAGCGCGCGGGTCACGGGACCGTCGGTGAGCGTAGCAGAGGGATTACGGGTCGAAAGCGGGCGTGGGGCCGCGCAGTTGGCCGTCTCGCGCAGCGGGGTGATCGCGTACGCGCCAGGGGTGGTGATGAGCCTCGGGATCCTCGTGCGATCGGACCGCGCCGGGAAGCTCGACACCATCCCCGCGCCGGCCGCGGACTACAATCTGCTCGCGCTGAGCCCGGACGGTCGTCGCATCGTCGCCCGCGTCGGCACGGCGGCCGGCGGCGCGGAAGTTCATGTCATCGATGCGGTGTCGGGACGAGTCACCCCGTGGCTCAGCGGCGCGCCGTTCGGACGAATCGGTTGGATGGCTGACGGACGCCGCGTCTTTCTCGCGCGCGGCGGTCGCGCGTTCGCCGGCAATCCCGACGTGAGCGACCAACCGCAGCCGTTGCCGCTGCGCGTCGATCTCACCGGCCTCGAGGCGACGCCCGACTCGGCGACCTACACGGGCTGGCACGGCGACACGTTGGTCGTGATGCACACGGATGGACGACCGGAACGACGCGTCTTCGCTCGTAGCGCATTGAACGCGATCTCGGTGGACGGTCGTTGGACCGTCGCCGAGGAGGGCGGAGCGAACGAGTCGGCCATCGTCGCGCGCGCTCTCGACGGCAGCGGCCGTCGTGTGGTCATTGCAACCGGCGGGCGCTTCGGCATGGCCAGGCCGTCCGGCGGGCGCGAGATCATCGTCGGGACCGCTCAGCGCGCTCGCGCGTTCGGCGAGGCAGGGAAGAGCGCTCAGGGGTTCTACGCCATCAGCTACGATCCGACGAACTCCGAGCAGCCGTTCGGCGAGCCGCGTTTGCTGTTCAGCGCCGACGTGGCGGATTTCCCGGGTGCGAATTACACGGCGGGCATGAATGGAAATCGATTCGTGTTCAAGCAGCACGTGTCGGCGCCGCCGCTGCGCGAGATCCGCGTGATGGGCGACTGGCACGCGCGGCTGCAGTCAGGGCGCTGAGCGCGGGCGTCGGCACCGCCGCGAGTCACGTGGTCTGCGTCGAGATCAAGAAAGCTCGGACGTACTCCCACCTCGGGGCGTGAACTGATAGAATCTCCTACCCCGTTTTGGAGAAGTGATGAGAGCTCCTATCCGACTCGCCGCGTCGTTCGGAACGGTCCTCTTCACCGCCGCGCTCGGAAGCCAGGAACCTGCCGGCGCTGCCCGGCCGGCCGCTGCGCAACCCGCCGCCCGCCTTGGGACCGTCGACTTTCCGACGTCCGGGAACACCGCCGCGCAGCGCGCCTTCATCCGCGGCATCGGCTACCTGCACAGCTTCACCTACGAGGCCGCCGCTAGCGCGTTCCGCGACGCTGAAAATGCCGACGCGAAGTTCGCGCTACCATACTGGTTCGAGGCGCTCACACACTCGCCTATCCTTTGGCGAATCGACGACGCCCCGGCCGGCCGCAAAGTTCTCGCCCGCCTCGCGCCGAGCGCCGCCGAGCGTCTGGCCAAGGCAGCCACACCGCGCGAGCGGGCGTACGGCGCGGCCGTCGAAGCGTTCTTCGCCGACGCCGACCTCGCCACGCGCCTGCGTGGCTTCGCCGATTCGATGGTGGCGCTCGCTCGCCGCGATTCCCTGGATCGTGAGGCGTCGACGTTCGCCTCGCTCGCCGAGCAGATGTACCTCTCGCGAGCGTCGGTTCCGCAGCCCGAGTACGACGCGCGACTCGCCAACGCGATCCGATTCGCAATGCGCGTCTTCAATACGAATCCCCAACACCCGGGCGCCGCGCACTATCTGATTCATGTGTCCGACGTGCATCCCGGGCCGCTGACACCGAGCTTCGCCCTGCAGCCCGGTCTCGCGCTCCAGCCCACGCTCGCCCAGACCGTTCTTCCCGCCGCATACGCGTACGCGCGGATCGCTCCGGACGCCGAGCACGCGCAGCACATGCCGTCGCACGTCTTTCTCAAGCTTGGCCTCTGGGACGATCAAGTCGCCGCGAACGAGCGCGCCTGGCGCTCGTCCGTCGCCGAGATCTCACACGACCATCTGCCAAAGACGCAGCTCGACTTTCACGATCTCTTATGGCTGCAATACGGCTACCTGCAGCAAGGGCGGTGGCGCGCCGCGCGCGCGTTGATCGACAGCGCGCGTCATCTCATCGCCGGCGCGGACACGGGGAAATCATTCGTCGTCGACGCGCACTACGTCGTGCCGATGCTCCAGGTCGCGTACGCGATGGAGACGGGCCATTGGAACGATGCCCCCGGCGGCCGGCCGTACGCGACGCCGGTCGGCCCGGCGGCGGTGCTGCAGCGCGAGCGGAATTTCATGCGCATCGTGGACGTCGGACGCGCGACGGGGCTGCTGATGCGCGGCGAGAACGCTCCGGGCTGGCTCGATTCCGTCGCTCCGCAGGGCGCCGCCGACCCGACAGCCGCCCTCGAGCTGCAAGCGATTCGCGCCGAGCGCCGCGGGGACACGGCCGCCGCACTCGAGCTCTGGCGACGGGCCGGGGTTGTGGAAGACACCGTCCCGCCGATCGGACCGCCGCTGTGGCTGCGCGCCCACGAGCGCGCGGGCGCCCTTCTGCTCGCGAAGCATCGCCCCGCGGAAGCCGAGCGGGAATACGCGCGTGCCCTCCGCTTCACGCCGAACCGATCGCTCGCGCTACTCGGCGTCGCTGGTGCGCGGCTCGCGTTGGGCGACAGCGTCGGCGCCGCGTTCTTCTATCGGCGCGTCGCCGCGAACTGGCGCACCGCGGACCCGGACGTTCCGGCGCTCGATGAAGTCCGGCGCGGCGCCGCGATGATCAGGACGACGGTCCTCGCGACGGACGACGCGCCGCTCGTCAAGAAGCGCGTCGCGTTCAAAAGCGGCTCACTGTGGCTCGAGGGCTACGTCTTCAAGCCGGCGGGGCGGGGTCCTTTTCCGACGCTGCTCTGGAATCACGGCAGTGAGCCGCATCCGGGCGCCGGCGATCAATTCGACGGCGTCGCGCGCGTGTTCGTGCCGCACGGCTTCGCGGTCTTCGCGCCGACGCGTCGTGGACACGACGAATCCGATGGTCCCTACATCACGTTCGAACGCTCGCGCGCTGTTGCCAGCGGCGGCCAACGCGCGGGCGACGGTCTCGCCGCGCGTCTCTTGACCAACGAGCACCTGGACGATCAGCTCGCGGGGCTCGCGTGGCTGAAGACGGTTCCTTTCGTCGACACGACGCGCATCGTCGTCGCCGGTTGTTCGTTTGGCGGCGTGCAAGCGTCGCTCGCCGCGGAGAATGCGCGGGCGCGTGGGATCGTCGCGGCCGTGTCCATGTCGCCGGCGGCGATGAACTGGGACCACAACGCACCGCTCAAGGAGCGTCTCATGCTTGGGGTTTCGCGCATCGACGTGCCTGTGTTTCTCATCCAACCGCCGAAGGATGTGAGCCTCGGTCCGATCCGCGATCTCAGCGCCGAGTTCCGGCGGCTTGGCAAGCCGTATCAGGCAAAGATCTATCCGGACACGATTCCCGCCGAGCTCCAGACGCACTGCTTCGGGGGGAGCCAGGGCAACTCGATCTGGGCGGCCGACGTGTTGTCGTTCGTGGACTCGGTGCTGGCGAGGCGGCGTTGAGCTCGCGTCGTCGGCCGTATCGGCGAACCACCGCTTCGTAGCCGGATTCGTGCGTTGGCCGCCGCGCGATCGGCGGTGCCGTCCGGCGGGGACTGGACAAAGGTGAGTGCACTCACGTATTATCTGAGCACACTCACCAATTGTCCATGGCGTCCCGCAAGCGACCGTCCGGCCGAAGAGAGCGCAACAAGGAGCAGACGAGAAAGAAGATCGTCGGCGCCGCCCTCCAGCTCTTCAACGCCAAGGGCTACGAGGCGACGACGACGAAGCAGATCGCCAGGAAAGCCGGAATCGCCGAAGGCACGGTCTTCAACTACTTCGAGACCAAGGACGACATCGCCCTCCACTTTTTCGAGCAGGAAGTGGATCACGCGATCGCCGCCGTGCGGAGCAAACCGTCGCTGCGCAAACGGCCGCTCGAGGAAAAGCTGTTCGCGCTCATCCAGAGCCAGATCGAGTTCCTCACGCCGCACGAGAAGTTCATCGGCGCGGCCTTCGTCCACGCCCTCCGCCCGACCTCCAAGCTCGCCTTCAGCGTCCAGGCCATGGCGCTCCGCACCCGTTACCTGGCCTTCGTGCAGCAGCTCATCGACGAGTCGTTCCCCAGCGGCAGGATCAACAGCCTTGCCTGGATGGCGCCCCAGGTCTTCTGGATCTACTACCTCGGCGTCCTCCTGTACTGGCTGCACGACAGCTCCGACGGGAAGCAGCAGACTCTCGCCTTTCTCGATCGCTCGCTCGAGCTCGGCGTCGCGATGCTGAGAAAGGGAACGGTGTGAGAACGGAGCGCGTTGCCCCATGACCAAGCGAGCGACTGCGCGACGAGCGCTGAAGATGGCGACCGCGACCGCCGGCGTCGCCGGCAGCTACTTGAGCTTCTTTGCTCAAAGCCCATTTCTGGGAGCGACCGCGAGAAGAAAGAAGCTCGACGCAACGCACTCGCGCGCCGCGAAAAAACTGACCGATGATCTTGCCGCGCTGCGCGGGCCCGCGATGAAGCTCGGGCAGGCACTCAGTATCCAGTCGGACTTCTTGCCCGAAGCGGCGCTCGCCGAATTCGCGCGCCTGCAAATGTCGGCGCCCGGCATGCATCCGACCCTCGTGCGCGCCCAGTTCCGGT
Source organism: Gemmatimonadaceae bacterium (assembly GCA_035535975.1). Taxonomy (GTDB): domain Bacteria; phylum Gemmatimonadota; class Gemmatimonadetes; order Gemmatimonadales; family Gemmatimonadaceae; genus JAQBQB01. The sequence continues at coordinate 79,424 of DATLPC010000031.1, forward strand.
CGAGCATGGGGAAGGATCCGGAAGCGATCTTCACATCCTTCGATGAAAAGCCGTTCGCCGCGGCGAGCCTCGGTCAAGTGCATCGCGCGACGCTAAAGTCGGGCGAGCAAGTGGCCGTCAAGATCCAGTATCCGGGGATCCGTGCCGCAATCGAACAGGACATCGGATGGTTTCGCGCCCTGTCGAAGCCGGCGCAGCTTTCCCGCCACATTCCGCCGTTCGCCATCGACGAGATCCGCGATCAGATCCTCGCCGAATGCGACTACAATCGCGAGGCTGAGAACGCGCGGCTGTTCAGGGACAAGCTGTCGCGGCTCGGCTACGTCGACGTGCCGATGATCCACCGCGACCTGTCGAGCGATCGTGTGTTGACCATGTCGTACCTCGAAGGGGAGACGCTCGACGCGTTTCTCCGTCGCCGCCCGTCACAAAAGCTGCGCGATCTCGTCGGCGAGCGGCTGTTCGAGATGTACTATTTCCAGCTCATGGTCATGGAGGCGCTCCACGCCGATCCGCACTGGGGCAATTACCTGTTCGCCCCCGACGGCCGCATCGGCCTCGTCGACTTCGGCTGCGTGAAGTACTTCGCGCCGGCGTTCGTCGCGAACTTGAAGCGGGGTTTCCTGTTCAGCGGCTCGCGCGATTCGCGGGAGTTTCAGCAAATCATCGAGGAACGGCACGCCGGTCCTGGCGTGAAGCTGACTCGTGACGCGCGCAACGCGCTGGCGAGCATGTCGGTGAACTTCTACGGCAAGGTCTATCCACCGGAGCCCGACGCCGCGGCGCGCCCGTTCGACTTCGGTGATCCCGGTGTGCTAAAGCTGCTCTACCGCGAGTCGGCGAAGCTCGCGAAAGCAAAGGCAGGACTCCCCGAGTACGTCTTCCTCGCCCGCAGCGAGTTTGGGCTCTATCAGACGCTGCATCGGTTGAAGGCGCGGGTGCACACGAGCGCGATTCTGCGGAAATGGCTGGCCCCACCTCGGGCGCTTGAGGCGTCGGCGCGATGAACGGCCGAATGAACTGCCGAGGAATTATTCTCCGCGCAGCGCCGTGACCGGATCGACATGCGTCGCTCGCATCCCCGGAATGACAGCCGCGATCGTTCCGATGACCGCCAGAATCACGGCGACACCGGCGAAGGTCACTCCGTCGTGCGCCGGCACACCGAACAGCATCTTCTTGAGGAGTCCCGACCCCGCGAACGCGAGCACGGTTCCGATCACGATGCCGATCGCCGAGAGCCGCGCGGCGCGGCCGACGACCATCGCGACGACGTCTCGTGGTGCCGCGCCTAACGCCAGACGCACGCCGATCTCGTGGCGCCGCTGCTGCACGGTGTACGTCATCACGCCGTAGATCCCGATTCCGGCAAGGAGCAGCCCGAGAATTCCGAACAGGCCGAAGAGCGCGGCACTGAGCCGGGTCGAGCCGACGGAACGTGTCACGAGCTCTGTCATCGGCATCACCGAGGCGAGCGGAATGTTCGCATCGATCTCGCGCACCGCTTTCCGCATCGGGATCGCGATCCGCGACGGATCGCCCTCCGCGCGCACGACGACCGCCATGCTGCCGTATGCGAATTGTGTGTGCGGCCGGTAAATCTCCATATACGTCTCTTTCGCGGCGCCGTCATGGTGCACGTCGCCCGCCACGCCGACGATCCGCACGCGCTGCGGCTTGTCCCACTCATACAGTAGGTAGTGGTTGATCGGGCTCTCGTTCGGAAAGAGCGACTTCGCGAAGGTCTGGCTGACGATGCCGACCTTTTCCGAACCGATGTCGTCCGTGTCGGTGAACCCGCGCCCCTCGCGAATCGGAATTCCCATTGCCGCGAAGTAGCCGGGCGTGACGGCACGCATGTCGCCGCCCGGTCCTTCGCCAGGCTTCCACGCGGGGCGACCTTCGATGTCGAATCCCGTCACCGACCGCTCGCCGGTGAGTGGCAGATAGCTGATCGCGCCGACGGAGCGCACGCCCGGCAGTTGAGCGATGCGGGCCTCGGCCTGCTTGAAGAACGCCGCCACCGCCGTGTCGCTGGGATACTTCCTGCCGGGAAGAGAGATGCGCGCGGTCAGCGCGTGCTCCGGCCGAAATCCAAGATCGACGCGCTGCAACGCCGCGAAGCTCCGCACCATCAACCCCGCGCCGGCGAGGAGCACGAGCGCCAATGACATCTCGGCCACCACCAATGCGCTGCGCAGCCGAGCCGAAGAACGCGATTGATTCGACCCGCCGCGACCACCTTCCTTGAGCGTTTCTTGAACGTCGCCGCGCGCCGCCTGGAGGGCCGGCACGACGCCGAACAGAATGCCGGTTCCGATGCCAATGGCGGCGATGAATGCCAGAACACGCCAGTCGACGGTCACATCGCGCAGGATCTGCGCTCCGAGGTCGCTCGGCACGAGCGCGACGAGCAACGCGGTGCCCTTGATGGATAGGAGGAGGCCAAGTGCAGCCGAGGCCACCGACAGCACGATGCTCTCGGTGAGAAGCTGCCGGAAGATCCGTTGCGGCGACGCGCCGATCGAGATGCGCACCGCGACTTCCCGCTCGCGATCGGCGGCGCGGGCGAGCAGCAAGTTCGCCACATTCGCGCAGGCGATCAGCAGCAGAAAGCCCACCGCGCCCAAGAGCGTCCAGAGGATCGTGCGTGAATTGCCGACGAGCCGTTCCTTCAGTGGCGTGACGTACGCCGTCATGTTCGAGTTGTATCGCGGCTCGTCCTGCGCGCGGCGCGCCGACAACTGCTTCATCTCGGCGGTCGCGCGCTCGACCGTCACGCCGGGCTTGAGCAGTGCGAGCGTGCGCAGACTCCGTCCGGGCTGCGTCCGTTGCGCGTCGCTGAAGCGGGCCGGCAGCCAGAGGTCGACCGGCTCATAGACGACCAGCTCCGGTCTCGCGACCCCGACAACCTCATATTGCAGCGTGTTCATCGAAATCTTCTTGCCGATGACGCTCGAGTCGCCGCCGAAGGTCTGCTTCCAGAACGGGTGACTGAGGACAATCACGCTGGGACCGCCTGGTACATCTTCGGCCGGCGTGAAGAATCGCCCGAGAGCTGGCCGCGCGCCGACGACCGAGAACAGCGCCGCCGACGTGATCCGCGCCTGGGCCGAGATCGGCTCGCCGCTCGGCGGAGTGAGAGAAACGCGCCGCTCGATGAACGCGGCGAAGCCGTCGAACGATTTCGCCTCGCTTCTCCAGATCACGAAATTCGCGACGCTGAACGAGCCCGCGCCGCAGGATTCGGCAATCGGCTTCGTGGTCAGCCATTCGCAGACCGCGACGACGCGATCGGGATTGGTGTAGGGGAGGCGGCGCAGCAACGCCGCGTTGACCACCGAAAAGATCGACGTCGTCGCGCCGATGCTGAGGGCAAGCGTCGCGACCGCCGCCGCGGTGAAGGCGGGCGCCCGGCGAAGACTCCGGATCGCGTAGCGAGTGTCGTGCAGCAATTCCTCGAGGTAGCGGCTCCGCGTCTCGTCGCGCGCGGCTTCGCGCCACCGTTCCCGTCCGCCGAATTCGACACTTGCCGCGCGACGCGCCTCGTCGGGCGTCATGCCGTCGCGAACGTTCTTTTGCGTCGCCATCGCGACGTGGAAATCCATCTCGCTGCGGAAGCGCTCATCCATCTCCCCGGCACGTCGGAAGCCGGCGAGCAGTGCGAGGCGGTCGCGCCACGTTTTCCGATGAGTCATGATTCGGGACCTCAGTCCATCGCGAGGATCAGTTCGACGGCCCGCGCCATCCGGCGCCAGGCTTGCCGCTCCTCGGTCAAGCGAGCGCGCCCGGCGGTGGTCAGCGAGTAGTAGCGTGCCCGCCGGTTGTTGTCCGACGTGCCCCACGACGACTCGACGAACCCCTGACGCTCCAGCCGGTAGAGGGCCGGGTAGAGCGACCCTTGGCCGATCTGGAGAATGTTCTTCGAACCGTGCTCGAGCCGCTCGGTGATTCCCCAGCCGTGCATCGTCCCCAGCTGCAACGCCTTGAGGACGAGCATGTCGAGCGTGCCTTGCAGCAGGTCGTCGCGTTCGCGGTCCGTCACGTCCCCTCCTTTCGACACTCGAAAAGAGTATACCGTTCGGTCCTTTCGACCGTCAAGGGGAAGCCCCAAACGGAACTGCGAAACTGCTGTGGACACGGGACACGACGCTGGATCGAACGGAGGAACTACAGGATTGAGCTGGAAAGGGGACGTGAGAGAGTCTCTGCCGCCACAGCACCTTCAACAGCAGTTCCTCCTGTACGTCACCCGTCCAAT
>DATLPC010000032.1:0-13558 GCA_035535975.1 Gemmatimonadaceae bacterium
GGTACTGCCAGAGGTACCACCCCAGCGCGAGGCCCGCGATCACCTGTCCCGTGAGCTTGTACCGCTCGACGAGTCCCCGATTTCGCTCCCCTCGCTTCTTCTGCTGCAGCTTGAGATAGTCGTCGAGCAGGCCGATCACGCCCATCCACAGCGTCACGAAAATCGCGATGAGTAGATACGGCCGGCTCAAGCTGAAGCGTCCCCACAGCAGCACGGAGACCAGAGCGGCGAAAAGGAAAATGAGACCGCCCATCGTGGGCGTCGTTCCCTTGCCTGCGTGCGAGTCCGGCGTGCCTTCGCGAACGACTTGATGAACCGACTGCCGCTTCAGGGCGCGAAGGATGATCGGTCCAAGCACGAACGACAGCAGCAACGCGGTGACCGCGGCGGCCACGGCCCGGAGCGATATGTACCTGAGGACATTCAGTACGGCGTACTGCTTCCCAAAAGGCAGCAGGAAGTGGTATAGCACGAGGCGCGATGGTCTCTGTTTAGGGATGTCCCACAGTATCGGCAGCGATGCCGCCCGTCGCCCACTCGGTGATCGGCTTCACGAGTCGCTCGAGACGCATGCCCCGCGAACCCTTGAGGAGGATAACGGCGTCGGGAGAGAGCCGCGACGAGAGCGCCGCCCAGAGTGAGTCAACGTCATCCGCCGCCACGACCCGCGGATCGTTCGGCGACACGCGCGCGAAGGCGGCCGCGAACTCACCAACCGCCGCCACCAATTCGACGCCCCCTTCGGCGAGCGCGGACCGGGCCACATCGTCGTGAAGCTGCGGCGTCTGCACGCCAAGCTCGAGCATGCTGCCGAGCACGGCGACACGCTGCCGCCCTTGGCCGGCGTGCCGCAACAGCTCGATGGCTGCTCGCGCCGAGCCGGGGTTGGAGTTGTACGCATCGTTGATCAGCGTCGCTCGGCCGAGCCGCTCCCAATTCACACGCATCGGCGGCGGCGCCATCGTAGCGATGCCCCGCGCCGCGTCGTCGAGAGTCACGCCAAGTTCGCGCGCCACGGCCAGAGCGAGGGCGGCGTTTCGCAGATTGTGTACGCCGCGCAACGGCACGACGATCTCGCAACCATCGACGCGCATGTGGCCGCGACCGTTTTCGTCGATCGAGCTACCGAGCGCCGAGACATCGCCACCATCCAGGCCCGCGGTGACGACCCGCCGCGCCTTTCCGCACGCGCCGTCCGCCACCTCGGGCTGAGACGCCGGCACCACCGCGACCGGAACTTGTTCGACCCCGGCTAGCTCCTCGCGGAGCACGCCGGCCACGTCACCCAATCCTTCGAGATGCTCTTCGGCGATGGACGTCACCACGGTCACGTCCGGGTCGACGATTGCCCGGAGGCGCGCGATTTCGCCCGGCGCATTCGTTCCCATTTCGATCACCGCGACGTCTGCCGAATCGGGTATCGCAAGCAGCGTGAGCGGCACTCCGACGAGGTTGTTCAGGTTGCCGGTCGTCGCGTGCACATCGAGCCTGCTGCCCAGCGCGGCCCGGATCAGCTCTTTCGTGCTCGTTTTGCCGTTGGTCCCGACCACGGCGACAACCGGTCCGCTCCACGCCTTCCGGCGATAGCGGCCCAGGGCTCCGAGCGCGACGAGGGTGTCCGAGACCTCGAACACCGGAGCTCCCAGTCCTGCCGCCGGCGCCGCGCGCGAGACAACGAGGCCCGACGCGCCCTTGAGAACCGCGTCCTTCAGGAAGTCGTGCGCGTCGAATCGTTCACCGGCCAACGCGACGAACAGGTCACCCGGCTCGATCGTTCGGGTGTCCGTCCAAACGCGACGAAAAGGCTGCGGGCCGGTGGGGGGATTGCCGACTGTAACAGCTTCGAGCGCGGCGACGACGCGATCACGAGTCCAGAAGTTCGGCGGCTGAGTGGTCGGCGGTGGCGTACTCATGTCGCACCGCCGCCGGCACGGGCAACCGAGAGCTCGCGGACGATGATCTTCTCGTCGAAGGGATACTTGATCGCGCCGCGGACCTGATAGGTCTCGTGTCCCTTGCCGGCGAGCACGATTACGTCGTCCGCCGCGGCGACGTCGAGAGCGTGAGCAATCGCCGCGCGACGGTCCTCGATGCGTTCGTGATTCTTGCCGGTCATGCCCCATTCGATGTCGTCGAGGATGCGCTCCGGATCCTCGGTGCGCGGGTTGTCGCTCGTCACGATTGCGAGATCCCCCTTTTGCTCGGCGATGGCCCCCATGACCGGACGCTTACCGCGGTCGCGGTCGCCGCCGCAGCCAAAGACGACGATCAGGCGTCCTTCGACGAAGGGACGTACAGCGTCCAGCGCGCGCTCGAGCGCGTCGGGCGTGTGGGCGTAGTCGCGAAGGACGGTTGGCGAAGATCGGAGGACCTCGAGTCGCCCGGGAACCTGCGGCATCATGGAGAGCGCGGCCGCAATCTGAGCGGCAGACAACCCGAGCGCGTACGCCGCCGCCGCGGCGCCGAGCGCGTTGATGACGTTGAAGTCGCCGATCAGCGGCAGCCGAACGGGCTCCCGTTCACCGGCGAGACACAGCGTCCACTCGCTGCCGCGCGGGTTGAACCGGATGTCCTCGGCGTGCACTTCGGCGTTCGGAACCCGCTCGCTGAACGAAACGCGACGCCGCTCAGTCTTGAGCGCGGCCCATGCCGGGTCGTCGAGATTGTAGACGACGGTCCCGTGCGGCCGGAGATGTTCGATGAGGCGTGATTTCGCGGCGAAGTACTTCTCCATCGTGCCGTGATAGTCGAGATGGTCGCGCGTGAGATTCGTGAACACGCCGACGTCGAACGTCACCCCTTCGACTCGTCGCTGGTCGAGCGAATGCGACGACACTTCCATCGCGACGCGGCGTACGCGGCCGTCGAGCAACGCGCGAAACACCCGTTGCAGCTCGACCGGGCCTGGCGTCGTCAGCCCGCCGCCGCCGGCGAGGGGCTCGGCTTCGCTGCCGATCGCGATGCCCAGGGTTCCGATCGACGCGCTGCGGGCGCTCTCGCTGTCGAGCACATGGCGCAGCATGTTGACGGTGGTCGTCTTCCCGTTCGTTCCGGTGACGCCCACCAGCTGAAGATCACGCGCCGGCCAGCCGAAGAACGCCGCGGCCGCGATCGCGGCGGCGCGACGACCGTCGCTGACGACGAGCGCCGGAAGCATCGTTCGCGACGCATCCTCGACGATGGCCGCGACCGCCCCCGATTGTGCCGCGGCGTCGAGATACTCGTGGCCATCGCGCTCCGTTCCTTTCACCGCGATGAACAACGCGCCGTCCGACACGACGCGGCTGTCGTCGGTCACGTCCGTGATCTCGACGTCCGCGGCGCCGCGCTGCTCGACGAGCAGACCGGCTTCTTTCAGGGCGCTCGCGATCGCGCCGATGTCAGAGTGCATTCAATAGTCGAAGAGCAAGCGAACTACGGTCCCGGTCGGCGCCAGCTCACCGGCAGCCGGAGATGTGGCGGGAGCGCCGCTCGGCCCGTGGGCGAGCTGCACCTTGAAGCCCGCACTATGCAACGTACGCACCGCGTCGCGAAGCACGAGCCCGTGGACGTCGGGCACGGACCGCATCGATTTTCGCGGCGGCCTTTCGGGCGGCGCCGGAAGCGAGACGACGAACGGAACGCCCGGGGTGACGGCGTCGCCGGTGCCGACGGCCTTGCGTCGGGCAAGGCCTGAATCCTCGAGCGACGGGTTCACCGCGAGCTGCGTGATCACCGTGTCGCTCTTGGGATGAACGCTCGTGGCGAGCTTCGCGCGGTCGAGCGCGGCGTCGCGCGCCGCGACGGCAGCCTGCAAGATCACCTTCGTCACTGGCGCGGCCGTCTGCGCCGCGTAGATCGAGCTCTGCGGCGCCGTCATCTTCACGACGATCACATACTGCGGATTATCCGCCGGGAAGATGCCGACGAAATTCGGGTTGTAGCGCCCCACCACATAGTGGCCGTGGACGGTGCTGCGCGGAGTCCCCGTCTTCCCCGCCAGCATGAAGTTGTCGATTGCCGCCTCGACGGCCGTACCTTCGTCGACCACGTCGAGGAGCATATGCCGGACTTTGTCCGCCGTCGCCTTGCTGACGACGCGTCTGACGACACGGCGTTGATGCTCGTAGAGCACCGAGCCGTCCGGTCCGATCACCTGCTTCACCAGCGCGGGCTCGACGAGCTCACCGCCATTGGCAAAGGTCGAGTAGGCCAGCGCGAGCTGCAGGGGCGTGACCGATACCTCATATCCCATCGGCAGCGAGATCGGCGACTGCGCGGACCAGCTCTTCGGCGCGCGGAGGATGCCGCCCGATTCCGTCGGGTACGGCAAGCCGGTTGGGGTTCCAAAGCCAAAATCGCGAATGGTCTCGTACTTCTCGCGCGGCGTGAGACGCGAGGAGAACTTGACGATGCCGATGTTGCTCGACCAGCGAAGCACGACCGAGAGCGGCGCCTTACCGACGAAGTGATCGTCACGGATTGGATTCTTGCGTCCGTCGACCTCGAGCACCCCGTTGCCGGTATCGACGGAATCGGTGTCCGTGACCCGCCCCCGGTCGATCAGGGCGGCAGCCATGAACGGCTTAAACGTCGAGCCGGGCTCGAAGGGTTCGGTGAGCACCGTCGCCGCCGTCTGACGCGGGTCCGGACGACGGCTGGCCATCGCGCGAATCTCGCCGGTGTGCGGATCGAGAATCACGATGTCGCCGCCCTCGGCGTTCATTCGCGCCACAGCATCGGCGAGCGCCTTTTCGGCGATCTCCTGGAGATCGGCGTTCAGCGTGAGGACGATGCTGTTTCCGGAAACGGGCGCCGTGCCCGGAGCCGTCGGTGACTCGCGGCCGCGGCCGCGAGAGTCTCGGACCATCGTCGCGGTCCCCGCCTTCCCCCGCAGGATGGAATCGAGCGAGAGCTCGAGTCCTCCCACCGGCTTGTTGTCCGCATCGACGTTGCCGAGGATCCCCTTCGCACCCTCTGAAACGGCGTACGTGCGTTCGATCGACGGGAAGGAATGCACGCCCCGCATGGCGACGAGTTGCGCCGCGTCGCTGGTTCGAAATCGCCCTGGCACGACGAGATACTTGTTGGTCGTATCGAGCGCCTTGGCGATGACCGAGGGCTCGACTTTCAACTTTGCGAGCACCGTCCGCAGCTTCTTCCGTTCGTTGATCTCGCGCGGCGCGATCTCCACCCTCACCACCTCGTGGCTCTGGGCGAGCACGCGGCGCGAGACGTCGAGAATTTCGCCGCGATGGGCGGGGACCACCTTGTCCGTCGTCTGCTGACGCTCGGCCTGGGCGCGCCAACCCCTTCCCTGGACCAGCTGCACGCGCGCCGCCTGGACGAGGATGGCGACGGCGAACAGGGCGAGGACCGAATGCGCCAGACCGATTCGGCTAGAGCGAATCATGCCGGATCGGTGGCGTGCGAGGCGTACGCGCCGAAGCGCTGTCGCCACGCTGCAGGATGATCTGCTGCTCGGGGGTCGGGATGTGCATGTTGAGGCGCTGTTCGGCGATCGGCTGGAGTCGCGCCCGGCTCGATGCTTCCCGAATTACGCCTTCGAGCCGAACACGCTCCGCTCGCAGCGAATCTCGCCGCTGACGGAGCTTTCGAATTTCGGTTTGTTGGCGTACGCCGAGCGCTCTCCGCGCTATGACGCCTGTAGCCACCAAAACGAAACCAACCAGCAGGATGGCGATCGCCGACCGTCGCCTGGCCGCTACTCGGCGCTTCGCCATGCTCGGAGCCGTGCGCTTCGTGCGCGGGGGTTGGCAGCTGTCTCGTCATCGGACGCGGTGAGGGCTCGGCGCGTGATGGTGGTGCCGAGTGGCCGCCCGCGGCAGGTGCACACGGGCTGCTTGGGCGGGCAGATACAGGCGGCGCTCCACTCGCGGAAGGCGTTTTTTACGATCCGGTCTTCGCCCGAGTGATAGGCGATGACCACCATCGTTCCCCCCGGGGTGAGGCGGTCGCGGAGCGCCGGGAGCGCGCGCGTCAGCCCGGATAGCTCATCATTCACGTCGATCCGCACTGCCTGGAACAGCCGGGCGAAATCGGCCGCTCCGCTCCGCGGTCCCAGCACAGCCCGAATCGCCCGGACCAGGTCATCGCTTGTCGCGAACGCCTCGGTGGCTCGCCGGCGAACGATTTCCCGCGCCAGGCGGGCGGCCCGAGGCTCGTCGCCAAACTTCCTGAACGTCGTGGCAAGCGACGCCTCGGGCTCGTCGTTCAGCAGGTCGGACGCCGTGCGCTCGGCGTCGGGCCCCATTCGCATGTCGAGCGGCGCCCCCGGACGGAAGGTGAAACCGCGCGATTCGGCGTCGACCTGGTGAGAGGAGATCCCCAAATCGAGGAGGATCCCGTCGAAGGTGATGCCCTCGAGATCCGGATGGTCGGCGACGTCCGCGTAGTTGGACTGAATCGATGAGAAGCGTCCGGCGGCGGCATACGACGCGAGCCGCTCTGTGGCCGCGGTCAAGGCATCCGGATCGCGGTCCACGCCGACGACGCTCTGCACTCCGGACTCCAGCAACGCTTGGCTGTGTCCGCCACCGCCGAGCGTACAATCCAGCACGCGCTTCGCGCCGCCGAGAAGCTCGATCGTCTCGGCAGCGAGCACAGGCGCGTGATATGCGCTAGACGGCGGCATGCGCTCCAAGCATATCGCGATGATCATCCACGGCGCGCGCGACGAGCGGCCCGAGCTCAGACATCTCGTCGAGTGGGTCCGTGAGAAGGGCCATTTCGTAGAGCCGCTGACGACCTTCGAGGCGGGCGAGGCGGCGGCGATGGCGGCGGACGCCGCGCGCCGCGGCGTCGACGTCGTCGCTGCCGTCGGGGGCGACGGGACGGTGAACGAAGTCGTCAACGGATTGGACGGATACGACGTGCCGCTGGGGATCATCCCGGTGGGAACGGCCAACGATTTCGCTCGCCAGGTTGGGATACCGGCGGATGCGGATCATGCCATGGATGTTATCCTGCAACGCAAGCCCAGGCGACTCGACACGGCGTCGCTCAACGGGCGCCGATTTCTGAACGTGTCGACGGGCGGCGTCGGCGCCGAGGCGACGGCCGAAACGCCGGCGGACGCGAAGGAAGCGCTCGGCGCGATCGCGTACGCGATCAGCGGCATGCGCAAGCTGGCGGACTTTCGTGCCGGCCGAGCGCGTTTCGAGGGCGACGGCTTCCAGTACGACGGCGAGTTTCTCATGTTCGCGGTCGGCATTACCCGGTCGACGGGTGGGGGAACGATGGTCACGCCGCTGGCGTCGGCGACCGACGGCTTGCTCGATCTGTGCATCGTCGAATCGATGCCACGGCGCGATTTCGCGCGGACGGTGCTTCTCGTGAAGAAGGGCGAGCACATCGGACAGGAAGGCGTGCACTACGTCCAAGTCAAGTCGGTGACGATCGACAGTCCGGAAGCGGTCGCGGTGAACGTCGATGGAGAGATCTCTAATGCGAGTCGTCTCGTCTATCGAGCGCGGCCGCGTGATCTGTGGGTGCACGTGGTGCATCTGCCCGGCGAAGAAGAGGCGCCAACCTAGGCATCGCGTGCCGGTTCGGCTGTGACCTACGCACGCGCATCCGCGGGGGTTCGAGAAAGCGAAAGCCCGGCGTCGAGAGACGCCGGGCTTTCGCTTTCCGTATCGCGGAAGGCCTACTTGCAGAAGCCTTTCTTCACCGCGGCCGTGAACTCAGTGATCTGAGGAATGGTCGTCAGAATCTGCGCCGCCGTGTTCTTGTCCACCGCGCCGCCGGCCGGCATGGCCGTCTGCGTGATGGCGAGGAGATCATCGGCCTGCTTTGCCTCGGCACACGCGGTCGCCTTCTCTTCCTTCTTCGTCGTCTTCGTCAGCGTCTGGATGTGCTGGACGAGGTCGTACGCCACCTGGAAGGACGACACGCCGATGAAGAACTTGCTCTCCTTCGTGGGCGCCATGGCGTCGACCGCCTGCGCCGCGTCCAACGCCGCCTGCCAATCCTCGCGCTTCTTCGATTCCTGCGCCGCCTTCACGAGGGGTGGCACGTCGGCGAGCAGGAGCGCGCCGATGGTATCCTTGCTGACGCCCGCGGCAATCGCACGCTGAGCGACAGCGGTCGCGCTATCCTTCTGCTTCAGGTCATTGAGCGTATACATCGTCAACACGACCGCGTTCGTGCTCTTCGGATCGATTGCGATCGCGCGACGACCGTGCTCGAGCGCCTGCTGCAACTGACCGGCTTTGCGGAACGACTGCGTGAGCAGCAACTGCATATCGAGGTCGTTCGGGAACTTCGCGGCGGCCCGCGACGCGATTTCCTGCACCTTGGCTGTGTTGCTGTCGTTCTGCGCCGCGCCGATCTGGCGCTGGAAGAACGCGAGGTTCGCCTTCGACGTGTCGGCCTTCGCGAGCTCTTCGCCGGCGGCGATGGCGGCCTTCCACCGCTTGGCGTTCAACAAAAGCTTCCACTTGGTGTCCAGCATCGCCGGATCACCGGGGTTCTGCGCGAGCAGTGTATCGATGATCGGGATCGCCTTGTCCGGAGAGCCGGAGGTGGCGAGCGTGTTCACGATCGAGTTCGCGATCGTCGTGTTCGACGGATCGGCGCGCCAGATGCGCAAGTTGTACTCGATCGCCTTGTCCTTGTCGCCCTTCGCCGTGTAGGCCTCGGCCGCGCTGTTCAGCGCGATGACGCTCGTCGGATCCTTGGCCAGGATGGCCTCGGACATGGCGATGATCGAATCCGTCGGCGCCGGCTTCATCTGGTTGTACGCCGTCAGAATGCACAGACGGTTGAGCGTCGATGCGGGATAGGCGGCGAGACCGAGCTGCGCGTCCTTCACCGCCTGGTCGTACTTCGCGGCACGAAGGTCGTTGGTGCACGTCTTGTACGGCCCCATGCCTTTCAGCGCGGCGGTGACTTCGCGCTCGACGAGCTTCGCCACGTCGCCCGCATCCTTTCCGCTGAGCGACGGAAGCGGCTGCGCGAGCGTTTGCTGGCCGGTGCGAGTGAGGATCCGCGCGTCCAGCTGAACGCCCGTCGCGCTCTTGGCGATCTTGCCCTCGAGCACGTAATCGCCGTGGACCTGCTTGGCGAGCTCCATCAGATCCGACGCGTTCAGCGCCGAATCGGCCTTGTAGCCGGATGCCTCGAGCGTGTTGTTGATGCTCGTCTTCGGCACGGCGTAGAGCTCTTTGGCCGAATGCTCTTGCTGGATGCGGCGCCGGATCTCATCGGCAGCCTGCACGCCGAGCGCGCGGTCGCTGCTCTGCAATACGGCGACGAGAATCTGCGGCGTGTCCGGATTCGGCGGACCACCGCGCTGTGCGGGCTGCTGCGCCGGCTGCGCGAGGAGCGGCGCCGCGGCCAGCATGAGCCCCATCAAGCTCGCGACCGTCACCGCATGGCGTTGCGTGGACTTCACGGTCATTACCTCCCAAACGTTGACTAGAGTACCCGCTCCGAGCATTCGGGTTCGCAATCCGGACGACATTACTTCTCCAATCCTCGATGGGCGAAGAGGGACTCGAACCCCCGACCCCCTGCGTGTAAGGCAGGTGCTCTAACCAACTGAGCTATTCGCCCGACCCGACTGATCGGACGCGCCCCCTTCCCGATCATGCAGCCGCAAAATCGCGGCGTATCACACTACTTCAGAATGGCCAGCGGAACCAGCACGCAATAACCGATCGCAAGCAAAATCGGGGCAATCGTTTCGCCGCCCCGCGCGAGATCGGCGAAGCCGGCGAGAATCACCACCCCAGCAATCCCCCACCACACCGCTCCACGCGAGCGCTGTCCGGTCTCGATCTCTGCCATAGGCGCAGTAGTGTAGACCTTCCCAAGAGGGCTGTCAAGCAACGTGGGGACGCGAAGTTACGCGATGATGAGTCGAAGATTACGGAGGGATTAACTCGGCATCACGGGAGGGCTCTGCTCGCTCGAACCGGGCTCGTCATCTCCCCGGAGCAGCGCCTCGAGCGCACTCTCTCTTGCCGCCTTCTCGGCGGCCGCGTCGGCGGCGACGAGCGCTGCCATACGTCGACGGTCCCGTTGCCGCCGCGCCACATAGAGTGGGATGGTCGCCAGCGCAACGAGGATCCCGCCGAAGGTCACTTCGCTGATCAAGGCCAGCGCGCCGTATCGCCGGCGCGTCCGCTGCTGCCAACGCTTCTCGAAACCGGCGAGCGTGAGTCCGAACGTCGACCGCACCGCCGCGTCCAACGACTCCCTGGCTTTCCAGTTCTTGAAAAACGGCGCCAGCCCGTTGGCCGTGTCGAGCGACGCCAGCTCGATCACCGCGCGATAGGCGAGCGCGTAGGCGTTCTGCGCCGTCGTCGAGCCGCCGGCGAATGCCGAGTCGAGCTGGTCGAAGGTCGGCGTGCCCTTGAACGCCAGCGCGAGGTTCGCCGCGAGCGCGTCCTCTCTGTTCCACTCGCGGGCGGCGTAGCTCGCGTATCCCTCGTCGAACCACCGCGGCGGCAGGTCGCCGAGATATTCGTGCAGCGCGAGGTGAGCGAGCTCGTGGCGAAAAACATTGGTCGGATCGCCGGCGTCCGCGCCCGCCGAACGACCCTGCATCACCACCCGCCGCGACTCCGGAAAGGTGATCGCCGCTCCCCACTCGGGGGCGCCGGGACCGATCCAATCGCGAAACCGACGTCGGTCCGGGGCCAGCTCGAGAAGAACGCGTTGTTGCGGCCGGGGCAGCCCCGGGAACGTGTCCGCCCGCACGGCTGCGTCGAGGAGCGTTTTGGCGAGCGTCTGCTCGCTCTCGAAGAAGACCGCCGTGAATCGTCCGCGGTCGAGCCTCAGCGGCGGCGGATTGGGCTGCGCCGCGAGGCGAAGCGGGACCAATGACGCAACGAGCGACAGCGCCGCGACGAAAAATCGCGGAACCGCCCCTAGGGTTCTCCTCCCTGCTTCACCAACTCGAGCGCCTCGCCGCAGCGTTTTCCCCACGGATTGAACTTGTTCGCGTCGAAGGCCGCTTGCCACGTGTGCGTCGCGCGCTCCTTCTGGCCATTGAACCAATACGCGCGTCCCAGCTCGAATTGCGCCTCGATCAGATTGGGCGCGATGGCAACGGTTTTCTGGAAGAACGTTTGCGCGTCCTCGTACATCTCTCGCTCGAGATACACGAGGCCGAGATAAAAGTGCGCGTAGATCGTCGCCTTCTTGTCGTTGTCGAGCCGAATCGCCCGCGACAGATGCTCGATCGCCTCTCCGAAGATCTGCTTCTTCAGGCAAATGTAGCCGACGTTGACGCGGGCGAGCGCGTTCTGCGGCTCGCGTACGAGCACGCGCTGGAAGCTGAGCAGCGCGTCGTCGAGCTTGTCCTGGAGCATCTGGGCCCAGCCCATGAGCGACCCGGCGCCCGGGTCGTCGGGCGACAGGTCGAGCGCCTTCGTGAGCGCCTCTTCCGCGCCGGCGTAGTCGCCGGCGGCGATGCGACTCCACCCCTTTTCGACGAACGTCGACGCGCCAATGTGATCGGCGCGGACCGCCGGCTTCGCCGGCACGAACTGGGGAACGAACGTTGGGCGCGACCGCACGCTCTTCCATTTTTCGACGAGCTCCAGCACGCCCCCTTTGAGCGTCGCGAGCTCGCCAAGCTGCTGCTCCACCGACTTGTAGAGGATGCCGATCTCGCGCTTGAGCGCGTCCAATTCGCCGATGGCTTCCGGCGACTCGAGGCGCGCTTCGAGCTCGAGGCGGCGGGCCAGCAGGTCGTCCAGCGGTGTGCTCAGCCGTCCACTCCCGCGGTCGTCGCCGCCCGCTCGGCCAGAATCCGGTCGGCCGTCGCCATCACGCGCTCGACATCGAGCACGACGACGAGACGGTCACCCACCTTTGCGATGCCGCGGATCGCCTCGCTCGACATGCCGCGGAAGAGCGGCGGCGGCGCGGTCACGGCGCCCGTCGGCACGACGGCAACCTCTCTTACCGCGTCCACGATGCCCGCGACGAATCCGGCGGAGGTGTTCAGGACGATGGTCCGCGTGCCGGAGCCGATCGCCGTTTCCGCCACGCCAAGGCGGCGCCGGAGGTCGATGACCGGAATGACGCCCCCGCGGTGCTCGATCACGCCCTCGACCCATTGCGCAACGTCGGGGACCGCGCTTGGCGCCAGGTAGCGAAGGACGCGATCCACCGCAAGCACGTCGGCGGCGAAGAGATCGCCACCGAGCTCGAAGATCACGAGCTTCATCATGTCAGATCTCATATGCTTCGCCTCCCCTATTCCGGCGTTCCGCTGGTCGCCGCCAGCATGGTGTCGAGCAGCGCGGCGTCGTCGAGCACCGCGATGAGGTCGTGACCGCGACGTATCAGGCCGCGGATGATCACTTCCGCCGCTCCGGCGCCCGGCATCGGGCGCAGCTCCTGCTCCTCCACCGGCACGGGGTCGAACACATCGTCGATCGCCAGCGCGACGCGCCGCCCGTCGGTCGAGAAAAGCAGCGCGGCGCCTGGCGCGGCCGTCGCCGCGTCGACACCGAGGATGACCCGCGCGTCGTAGAGCGGAATCAGCTCGCCGCGAACCAAGGCGACGCCGAGCAGCGACGGCGCCGCATCGGGGACCCGGTTGACCTCGGGCGCGTCGACGACCTCGCGGACCGCCGAAAGGGCCACACCGAACTGCTCCGCACCCACTCGAAAGACGAGAACTCGTTCCGGACCGTCACGGAACATGGCGGACCTCCTCCACGAGGTCGACAATGGCGCGGGCGATCTCCGGGAGGGGCATTACGCGGTCCGCCCCAGCCGCCTGCAGCGCGGCCTGCGGCATACCGTAAATCGTCGACGTCCCTCGGTCCTGAATCACCGCGCGGCCACCGGCCGCTCGAACGAGTCTCGTCCCGTCCGCCCCGTCCCGGCCCATTCCGGTGAGCACGACCGCCACGGCGGCCGGTCCGAAAACGTTTGCCACCGACTCGAACAGCAGGTCCGCCGCGGGACGCACGCCCCATCGCGCCGGGCTGTCGTCCAACTCCAGCACCGGCCCGGCCCCGCTCTCACGCACCAACAGATGGCGCCCGCCGGCCGCGACGTATACTCGTCCGTGCGTCAGGGCATCACCGTGCTCCGCCTGCTCGACGCGCATCGCGCACGCGACGTCGAGGCGCTGCGCAAAACTCTTCGTGAAGCCCGCCGGCATGTGTTGAACGACGAGGACGGCCGCCGGGAGCGACCGGGGGAGTTTGGTGAGGACTGTGTTGAGGGCGCGCGGTCCGCCGGTGGACGCCGCAATGGCGACGACGTTCGTCGCCGGCGAGAGGGCGAGCGAATCGCGCTGGTCGAGTCGCGGGGCGTGGATCGGCGTCGGCCGCAGCGGGGCGAGATTGGCGCTCGCCGCCGCCCGCAACGCGTCGACGAGCCGCGCGGCGACGCGGCTGACGTCGAGGCTGATCGCGCCCGAAGGTTTGAGCACGAAGTCGACCGCGCCGAGCTCCAAGGCGCGCAACGTAGCCGCCTGGCCGCCGCGCGTCGTACCGGCGCTCAACATGACGACGGGCCGGGGCGAATGCCGCATGATGCTCTCGAGCGCGCCGAGTCCATCGAGCTCCGGCATGTCCACATCGAG
>DATLPC010000033.1:0-26190 GCA_035535975.1 Gemmatimonadaceae bacterium
GTCGTCTTGTCGGCGCCGCGGAGATCGAGGGCGAAGCGCGGAATTCCCGTTGCGCGGAAGACTTCCTCGAGTGTCCCCGGTTCCGGCGGCGCGGCCGGGTAAGCGGCGAGGCCCCGCGGACCCACGGCGGTGTAATCGCCATCGCCGAGCGAAAACCCGATGACTCTCATGGCGTCGCCATAGTGCGCCGCCAGGTGCGCGCCCATCCACTTCGGTTCGCGAGCGACATGGCCGTTGTGTGCCCACAGCACCATTTTCGTGCCGGCCGGCTGATGCGCCTCGATCCACTGAACGTTCGCCGCCATGCTGCTGTCGCGTGATGTACCACTCCGCGCCGATCCGGCAGCCTGCACGACAACCCGCGCATTCTGGATCGCCCACGCGACTTCGAGTGAGTCGCGTCCGGCGGCGACGTAGGCGTCGCGCTGGGCCCGCAGGTGTTGGAGTACGAGATCGGCTTCCTTCTCCCAGTAGGCGGCCGCGATGGGACTCATGGTGTTGCTCCGTCGCTCAGCCACCACTGACGCGACGTGCGCGTAGGCGCTGTCGACATTCACCGCGTACGCGGTATCGGCGCGACGAACGAACGCGCGGACGCTGTCCATCGCGACGTTCGGCGTCTGAAGGTCGAAGCCCCAGAATTCCATGCGGCCCTTGCCGGACGCGTTGTAGCGCCGCATCCACTCGATGAAATCGAGCACCTCTTGGGTGTTCCAGGTCCAGAAATACATCCCGGCCAGCGCGGCCTTCGGGTCGCCGCGACCGGTGAGGACGTACTCGTTGACCCGGCGCGCCTCGGGCATGTTGGCCTCGATCGCGAACACGGTGAAGCCTTTGCGCTGGGCCAGATACTCCGTGAGGCGGTGCTTCATCTGAAAGAACTCGCTCGTCCCGTGCGTGCCTTCGCCGAGCTCCACGATTCGTGCATCGCCGACGATGTTATCGAGAGGCCGGAGGTCGTCGAGCGACACGTTGGGATCGGATGTGGTGAGCGGGATGGCGTGATCCTTCACCCACTTCGCCTCCGCGGCCGTCGCATGCCAGGTCGTGGTCGTCGCCTCGAGTGGCACGCCGTCGACCTCGATCGCAAAGGAGTCGAACCATGCGGTCCCTTCGCCGGGAAGAATCGCTCCAAAATTGGCGCCAGTCACCGACGAAGGGGCGCGCAGCGTGATCTCGTATGCCGTCCACCCCGTGGTTCCGGTTACGCCGCGCGTCGACATGTTGTCGAAAGCGACCACCTTCGTGCCTGAGTCGATGCGCAGCCACAGACTGGCGAATCCTTCCTTGACTGCCTCGGTGCGGATGTAGCCGCGGAACGTGACGGTTTTTCCAGCGATGGCCGCGCCGGGCAGGCTCGAGGTGGCGACGCCAAAGGCTCCTTGGCGTCGGTTGGCTGTCGCCTGCAAGCGCAGACTGCGCGCACCGCTCTGCGGGTTGACGCTGTCGAGCGACGCGAGGTATCCCTGACCGCCGGTGTACCAGTTCATCGGCGATGTCGGGCTAACGAGCCCGGCACGCTCAAAACCAAGATTGAGCGGGTCGGGGGCGGACTGTTGCGCGATCTTGGCCTGGCCCGACACCTTGTGAGCGGTGACGACGGCGAACAAGAGCGCCATGACGCGCCGCGGATAGGCTGAGCGAGACGACATGATTCCTCCGTTGTACGGCGTTTCTGAACGACGCCCTGTCAGTCGTTGGTCACCAGCTGCGCATCATCGGGGCGGCCAGGTCGATGCCTCTTTGCCCGCTTGACCGACCCCTCGATCACTCGTTGCACCACGCTGCTCTCGTGCAACTCGCGGCTCTTCACGATCCAGTACGCCGCGAACGCCCAGACGCCGAACGCCTCGATGAAGAACACCAGCGAGGACGATGTTCCCGGTGGCGTAAAGAAGTCGTTGAAGACGACTGCCGCCAGCGGAGAGACGATCATCGCGGCGCCGAGCAGCTTGTACCACCGTTGATACATCGCTCGGCGATTAGAATCCTCGATGAGCGATAACGTGTCAGCCGCGCGGAAGACGGCGACATACGCGATGCACAGGAAAAAGAGCACGGCGGCGGTGCTGTGCACGTTGATAGGCGCTGATGCTTCGCAGGGCGGCCAATGCGTTGGCACGAGGGCAACGGTCACGCCGAAAATGCCGGCGAGGTTCAGCGCGACGTTCTCCGACCGGCTGAATCCCTTATATAGGTAGAGGAAGGCGCTGACGGCGATGAGTGTCCCGACGAACTCGTTGCGCAGCGTGCCCGCGGGCCATGGCGCTGCCGGCCGCGCGCAGTCGGGCGCGGCAGCGATTGCCCAGTAGTACGCGCTCATCGATCCTTGCAGCGAGATGCCGGCGAGCACGCCGACGATCGCCAAGAAAAGAGGCAGCGCGATCGCCAGCACGGCGATCCCGACTCGGAGGTTGAAGTACGTTCCGAGCACGTGGTCCTGGAGGCTCGCCGGTTCGACGACAAAGTCCGGCGGGAGATACGTGGACGAGGGGCGCTGCAGATCACCAGCGGTCGTCATATCGGCCTCGGCGTTCGTTTTGGTCGAAAATACAGCGCGTCGGCCAGAGCGCCAGCGGGGTGGCGAAGATTAGAGCGCTCTAATAAACGGGCATGTCGTCATCTCGACGGGAATGGCGGCGAATGCCGTAACGGCGAGAGGTCGCAATTCGTCCAGCAGGTGTCGCCGTGCCGACGATTGGCTCGGTCCTCCGATGTCCCCACCGCATCGGCCGATTTTCGCTGCACCGGCTCACCCTTGAAATTCCCATCGTCAAATTTCTTGGCGGCGTCTCTTCTCGCCGCCGCTTCCGTTGGCCTGAGCGTCCAGAGCAGTCGCGCGGAAGCGCAGTCCATCTCGACGAGTCAGCTCCACACCTGCGCTGTGAGTGAGGCCGGCGACGCCTACTGTTGGGGGCGCGTGGGCTGGATTACCGACGCCGCGGGCCAGCACGACGTGCCGTTCGACGCGAGCCCGATGCCGCATGTGCCGCACGCGCCCGGGATGAGTTTCGTCTCGATGGCGACGGGGTACCAGCACGACTGCGTCCTCGTGCGCACCGGGCAGGTGTTCTGCTCCGGCGTGTCGTACGTTCACGGTGAACTGGGACGGGATACGACCCGGATCTGCAAGGCGGGGATGGCGACGTGCGTGCCCGCCGACTCGGTCGACACGCCGGAACGATTCAAGTCGGTGGTCGCTGGCCTCTACCACGTCTGCGCGCTGACGCGAGACGGCCGAGCGTTCTGCTGGGGGGCAAATGAGTCGGGACAGGCCGGCGTCGGGACGCGTAATGCGGCGGTCCTGACTCCGACACCGGTCGTCGGCAACTATCGATTCACGGCGCTCACCGCCGGCCTGCGCCACACCTGCGGCATCACCGTCGGCGGCGAGACGCTGTGCTGGGGCGCGAATGGGCAACAGCAGCTCGGCTTCAACATGGCGCGGCGTGGCTGCTCGTTCTCCGATCTCTGCACGGCGGCGCCTTCGCCGCTCGATCAACCGCAACGCTACGTCGTCTTGAAGGCGGGCGGCAACAAGACGTGCGGCGTCACCGCGACCGGCTCGCTCTACTGCTGGGGCGACGGTTACACGCCGGTCGGGAATCAGGTTCCGGTCACGCCGGTGCGCATCGGTGCCTCGTTCGCGTTCTACGACGTGAGTCCCGGGGGTTTGTTCACATGCGGCATCGCCACGGGCGGTCGCGCGTACTGCTGGAAGGAGCAGTCGCGGGCGCCGATCGGGCAAGGACTCGTGACATGGGGCTGCACCCAGAGCACAACGTGCATCGACGAGACGCCGGTGAACGACGATCTGCGCTTTCGCGCGATCGCGAGCGGTGATCAGCACGCATGCGGTATCGCGGGCGACGGGGCTGTCTACTGCTGGGGCATGAAGAACGAGGCGAGGGCCGGTGACGCGTTGGCGCAGGCCACTTGCGCCGGGACGCGGGCGGACCTCAACCGCGAGTGCTCGCCGGTACCCGCGCGGATCGGTGGCGATTTGAATTTGCTCAAGCCCGCGCCGCGTCCCGCGTCCACGAAGAAGCCGCCGCAATGAAAAAGGCGTGGATCCTCGTCGCGCTCGCCATTGTCGCGTGCGCGACGCAACAGCCGCAAGCGGCCAGCGCACCGACGCCGCGCACGGACCTTCCCCCCTGGTGGGTGGGGGATTTCTGGCCGCCGAACAGTGATTCGATCATGAAGTCCGGCCCCTACGCGGGCGCGGTAGCCGTTCTCACGTGCAACAAGGGACTCATGCCCATCGTCGGCGACGTCGTTCCCTGCACGGTGAGCACGACGGTCATGGGACCGCGCGGTCCCGTTACGACAGAACTGGAACCGACAGAGCGAATGCACCCGGCCTTCTCCGGGATTTTCGACCCGGTGGGGAAGGACAAGCTCGTCGCCCGAGCGCCCGGCCGGACGACCATTTGGACGAATGTGTACGGCGCATTCCCGAGGGCGTACCTCGTCGTCACTCCGCGATACGGAAGTATCAAATTCGACCCGGACGTTCCCGACACACTGATCCGCATCGGCGACACGCTCAAGCTCCGTTTGTTGTTCGTGGACGAAGCCGGTCGCACTGCTCCGCTCGCGCACTTCGTCTACAGCTTTGATGAGCGCCCCGTCGGGAGACAGATCGGGTTCTTCCAGCCCGTCGACAGCATTCAGCGGCGATTCGTTCCGACCAGCGCGGGACGCACGTCGATCACCGCCACCTACGGTCAGCGCAACGCGCGCATGTTCATCAGAGTCGACTCGGCCGCCAAGCGCGATACGACGACGCGGCGCGTGATCGCGACGGGGCCGTTCGTCAGAGTGACGGTGACGCGCGACGGAACACGCGTCCCACATGTTGGACTCACGCTCGGCCCGGATTCGTCGGTGAGCTTCACCGACTCGACCGGCACCTTCCGGTTCACCCGCGTCAAGCTCGGGACGCACACGATTCAGCTCACCTGCCCGGTGTCGCGCCGGCTCGTCGGCCGGGAGTTTGCGCGGCAAGTGGTGCACGTCGAGCCGGCGACGGACACGGCAGTGCACGTCGTGCTGAATCCAAACGAGTGCGTCGAGCCGCCCAACCAAACGATCCGCGGTGTGTTCGCGGGGCATTACACGAGAGCGTTCGACGAGGAAACGTTCCAACCGTGCAAGGCTTTCCCGCCGGGGGGCGGCGACGCGTACGACCTGCGCGATCAGCGCGCCCTCGTGGCGCTCGAGGACTCGGTTGCGAAGGACCCGCGCCTCACTCGGTTGAATCGCCCGCGCGTCGATTCGGCGACGACAGTGTTTGTCCGATGGAGTGGGACGCTGACCGGCCCGGCCTCATACGGCATCCGCGGACGAGAAAATTATCTACTGCACGTTGAACAGATCGCGGAAGCGAGACGTCCGTCGGCCACGGACTGCAAGTGACCGCGAGACGTCCGATACCGCGTGCGATCATCGCCGGCGTGGCGTTCGTCGTCTCCTGCTCACACGCTCCGCCGCGAACCAATGGGCCGCTTCCGTATTGGTCGACGGTGAGCGACCCGATCACTCTCCGGAACGTCGAGCCGAACGAACACTGGGAAATGCGAATCGCGGCGCGAAACGACGGGTGGATCGACTTCTTCCTCACCGGTAGGGCGGGGACGAAGGTTCCAATCGACGCCGTCGTCACGCCCACCGGCACGACGATTCAGCCTACGTTCTATCGGGCGCTCGTCGAGCCTGCGGTCGTCGAGCAATTCTTACGGGCGGCGGAGAACCCGCGCGGTCCGGTGTCGTTCAACGTTGCGAATCCGAAGGACACAGCCACGCGCTACCCGACCAAGCCGATCGGATTCTGGATGAGTTGGTTCCCGCCGGTGGGGCAGCGAATCGGCAGTGGCGTGTTCGAGCTCACAGTCGGCATCGGGTGTATCGGATTGGGTGATTTGCCGAATCCCTGGTTCTTGACGACGATGACAAAAGCCGAGAGCGACGGCATGTTGGCGGCGCTCGGTCGCGCTGTCGTCAATGCACGCCGCCTTCGCGCGAAGCCGGCGCCGCTCCGGGCGAACGCGACTCGGCGTCGCGATGAAGTTGCCTGCCCGGCGATTCCGCTCGCCGGAAATCCGACGCCGCACTATCCGGTGCGCGAAGCCGTGGGCCGAACGATCCAGGCGGACGTTCACGTCGACCTCGTGATCGACAGTACCGGACACGTCACACGTGCCACACCAAGCCCGATCTCGGCGCTGGCGTCGGACGAAGGTCGTGCGTTCATGAAGGAGGCGGCGACGACGCTGGAGAAATGGCGCTTCACGACTCCCCGCATGGCGGATGGCCGGCCCGCGTCACAGGAGCTCGCCGCTCTCGTGCGCTTTCTCCCGCCGGCGCCGGCGCGCAACGTGGTCAATCAGCCGCTGGATACGAACCGCGAAATCTATCCGGCTCTTGATGCGGCGCGTGCCGATACGTCGGATCTCCTCGTCATCGGCAATCGTCAGGCTCGCGGCGAAGATGCGGTGCAGCGATTCATCGTCACGCGCGACCAGGTGACGCTGTCGGTCGTCGAAGGCGGTCCGCGATGCGGAATTCCGATCGTCATCGTCAACTATCCCGGCGTCAGCGTGGAGCGCTGGCGCCAGGTGAAAGAGCAACTCGTCGATGCGTATTGGATCGTGCAGTACGACCTGCGCGGCCACGGCAAGTCGAGCCCGTCGCCGGGCGCCGACTACTCGATCGAAGCGCACGTGAATGACCTCACGGCCGTGATGGACAGTCTCCGGGTGCCGCCGGCGATTCTGGTCAGTCAGGCGGAGGGCTGGAAGATCGCGATGACGTACGCGGCGCGGCACCGCGACCGAGTCCTCGGCACGCTCACCTTCGTGCCGGCGGACGGGCACACGATGCCGCCCGCCGCGAAGGCAACGTGGATAGAACAGATCCGAGCATTGGCGAGCGGCAAAAGCAACAACGTTCCGGGCTGGGACACGAACTTTCCGTTGAACGCCGGCCTCGCTGACGTCGTCATCTCCGACGTTCGCCACACGGATCCGTTGGCGTTGACCGAGTCGATCGACAAGATCTTCTCGTATGACATCGGGCCGGCGCTGCTAGCGTACCCGGGGCCCAAGGTCGTCGCCGGCCCCTACACGGTTCAGGGAGCGTCCAAGTCGCCCGCCGAGTTCGGACTGAAGCTCGTGCCCGGACCGCAGAACGCGTATGCGACGCTGCTCCAGCCGCACGAGGTCGCGGGGATCATTCAGGAAGAGCGTGGTGAGCTGATCATGCGCGGTGCGAATTATCGCGCGTGTCCACCCTAGTGACGCTCGATCCACTCCTTGAGCTGCTCGGCCGTCTGCGCCCCGAGGCGTCGGTCGACCAGCACGCCATTCTTGAACAGCAGCGTGGTCGGCATCTGATTGCGCGCTTCAGTCAACGCCAATCCCTTTGGCGCTAGTGCGATCCGCTGGACGGGAGACGCGAACGCGGACATTTGACGCTGAATCTCGGCTTCGCCGCTTGCCGGATCCGCGGCGGACGCGAATGAGATGTCGGTGTGCTGGCTCGCGAAATACTCGCGCGCCTGTCCGAGCTCGTCGAACGCGATGCCACTGTGCGCGCTCCATGGAGCCCAGATCAGTACGACGTTGAGCGCGTGCTTTTCGCGCGGTGTCTCCGGGAAGATGTCTTCCCAGGTGCGGCTCTTCGGCAGCGGCTCGGCGGCAGCGGGAAGTGGCTTGGTCGGGATGTCGAGCACGTTCGACGCCATCATGAACCCGCGGTATTCGGGGCCGTCATAGCGGAAGCAGAGGCGGCCGTCCTTCGTCCAGCTCGGGAAGAGCGCCGAGCCTTTGAGGTTGGGCAGCGTACGAATCGTCTTCTCCTTGAGATCGACGATCTGGATGTCGTAGCCGGCTCCTTCGGGTTTGAGCGAGTGGAAGGCGATGTACCGGCCATCCCAGCTGAAGTCGGCCTTCGCGCCCTTGATGCCCGTATCGAAGATGTCGTCGCAGTTGTCGAGTCCACGCACGACGATATTGCCCTCGACGAAGGTCGTGATGCGTTTGCCGTCCTTGCTGATCAGCGGACGTTCGCCGGTGCCGACCTTGTCGCACGACTTCACTTTCTGAATCGGCTGTACCGCCTTGTCGCCATTCAAGTAGTAGTAACGACTGTCGATCGTGAGGATGAGATCCTTGCCGTCGCGCGTCGCCCAACTGTAGTAGTCGCCAAGCCCGGGCGGGGCGACGTTGCCGATCGTTTGCTTGTTCCAGACGTCGCGCACGGAGACACCATTCTCTCCGCTGTAAATGACCTTCTTGCCGTCCGGCGACCAATAGGCGTCGATCCCATTCTCGGTATAGAGAATCTTTTTGGAGGTGAGATCGACGACGGTCTCCAGGAGGCCGAGTCCATTCGGGTGCCGCGTGTCGCGCTTCTCGGACGCGTAGACGAGTGTGTTGCCGTCGGGCGAGATACGCGCGTAGGCGAACACGCCTTCCTTCGCCTTGAGCGTGAAGAGACGCGCGTACTTGGGGCCCGCGGGCGGACGTGACGCGCCGAACAGCAGTGCGATGAGGAGAATGCTGACTCTCGAGATCATCTGCGTCCCCCCGACTTCAATGTCGAAAGATCCATGGTGAACACGCGTGGCGACGTGGTGCCGGTCAGCGTGTAGAGGAGTGTACGCCCGTCAGGAGATACGGCGAGGTCGCCCGTCGCTTGCCGCAGTGGAATCGGCGCGATCTTCCGACTTTGTTTGGTGGTGACGTCGACCAGGTAGAGCGCCGCTTCCGGCTCCGTTTCCGACGGGAGGCCGAAGACGACGAGCTGGTCTCCTCGCGGCAGCATCCGCATCGAGCCGACGATCGGGAACGGCGTCTCGATCGTCGCCACCGGCCGTGCGTCGGACGTCAGCACCTCGAGGGTCTGTACATCGCCGGTAGAATCCGCCGAGTGTCGAAGCACGACGCGCTCGCCGGCGGGTGAGACGGCGACGATCCCGTTGTACCGGCCGTTCGTCTTCGGCACGACGACGGCGTCGGCCGAGTCGCCGGCGAACACGACGCGGTGCAGCTCACCGCTCCGCATCACCAATCCGATCGTTGGACTGATCGCCATTCCGACACTTGGCGTAGCGCCGATCACGAATTCGCGGAGCGTGCGCGCGGTGCCGTCGACGTCGACGCTCTGGAAAACCACTTTGCGTTGAGCTCCCGAGCCGCCGGTGGTGTTTGCCACGATGGCGCTGCGCGAGTCGGCGGTCCACAGGAAGGTGGCGCTGTTGCTCGACATCATCGCGCCCTGTCGCACGGTTCCGGCAGCGACGTCGATCACGCTCAGATGGCGATTGTTCGTCGTCGTGCCGCCGAAGTACCCGATGTGCGCCCCGTCGGGCGACCACAGGGCGCCGCCGACGTAGCGGTCGGGAAGCGAGACGGTGCGGCGGAGAGTGCCGTCCGCGGACCAGATTCGCATCTCGCATTGTTCGGTGAGACATGCCGTCATCGAGAAGCTTTCGCTGTTCGGGGACCACACTGGCTCGAAGAACGGCGGCAGCGTATCGAGAAGAAGACGCGGCGTTCCGCCGGCGATGGGAAGCGTAAGGAGACGCCGCGTGTCCCCCCGATCGGAGAACACGAGGGTCGTCGGCGGCAGCCAGCCCTCGATCGTCTCGCGCCCGGGTGGCGTGATCGTGGTCAGCGTCCGGCCGGTCGAATCGGCGACGACGAGACGGCCGGAGAACCCGGTGTCGGCGTAGACGATCAGCGAACCGTCGGGAGAAGGACCCGGCCAACCCGTCGCCGCGCGCGCGACGATGGTTGTCGATGCGCCGCCCGTGGCGGGCACGCGATGCAGACTCCCGAAGATGCTCGGCGCGTTGTTCTTGTACGGCAGGCAGCTCCAGTCGGGGAAGCAGACCACCGGCGGATTGACGGTGTAAATCAACGATCGCCCGTCCAGCGCCCAACGAATGCTGCCGATGCCGGACCGCCCGACCGGCACGACGGTCAGCTCACGGCCACCATTGAGTGAGGCGACGACGACCCCTTGTCCGACGCCGACCGAATCGTCTCGCGCGAAGGCGATCGACTTGCCGTCCGGCGAGATAGCGGGCGAATCGCCTTCCATCGCGCTGACGCGACGCTCGCGGCCTGCCGCGACGCCCGTGCGTGCATCGACGGGAAGCACGAAGATGTGCTGCGCACCGGACTCGCGATCGACGCGGCGATAGGCGAGCAGCTTGTCTTTCGCGCCGATGGTGAGATCCCACACTTCGGCATCGGCGAGGCGAGTCGCCGCGTTCGTCGCGCGGATGTACAGCCAGAGCGCTCGCGTCGAGTCGGTGAAATAGACGCGCTGGGTATCGGTCGAGACGACGAGCTGTGTCGCCCGCACGCCGGTGGGCAGCGCATTGAGCAATCGCGACTGCGCGGGTGTTTGTGCGGTGAGCCGAAGCGCTCCGAGAACGCTCATCGCTACGACTGCGACCTTCATCGATCCTCCGGTGGGCGAATCAGTTCGTCGCGGCGCTACGACGCAAAATAGGCTTGGGTGGCCCAGCGCACGATCTCTTCGCGCACGCCGTCGTGATCGAACCCTCTGCTGGGAGTCCGCGCCTCGACCTCGCGACCGGCCTCGACGGCAATTTGCTTTACCTGAATTATTGTCTGCTCAGGGGTCTCGCCGAGCGTCCGAAGCGCGGCGGCGTAGTCTTCGACGCTCTTGCGCAACTCGATGAACGGCGCCGAGTTCATGTCGCTGACCCGCCGTAGATGTAGATGCAGACCGTCGGTTTCCCGTTTTAGCTCGAGCGCACGCGCGACTAGCTCGCGCGATGTCTCGCGAAGCGCTTTGGCGCGCGCCAGCATCGCATTCCGCGACCCGGGGCGGTCGTCAGGGGGAGGAGGCGTGTTATCGCTCATGGGAACGCCGCTACGCCGTAGAGGTATCCCGCTGCCGGCCTCGGCGCTAGGGTTTTCCTCCTGTTTAGCGCGAATTTGACGGAAAGGCTCGTGTCGCAGCATCGTGGAGTGCGCCGGAGGTGTGCGCCGGAGGGAATCATGGTTTGCTCTGTGTATCGCGCGAATCTCGCCGCGTTCGGACTCTTGGCTAGTCTGACAACGCGCGCTGCCGGCCAGCATGATGGGGACGAGTCTCACGCGGCACGCCTTGGAACCGTCGTTTTTCCGACGTCCTGCGAGGCGTCCGTCCAGACGGAGTTCAATCGCGCTGTTGCGCTGCTGCATCACATGACCTACCCGCAGGCACGCGCCTCCTTCGACCAGGTTGCCGCCCGCGATCCGAAGTGCGCGATGGCGCATTGGGGGATTGCGATGACGCTCTTTCAGCCGCTCTGGCCGACCCGTCCGAGTGTGGCGGAGCGACAACGCGGCTGGAAGGAAGCACAGCAGGGAGCGTCACTCGCCACGACGGCGCGCGAGAGTTTATTCGTCGCGAGTGTCGCGGAATTCTTCCGCGACCCGGAGTCGAACGATTATTGGCAGCGTATTCAACGCTGGACGGGTGCGCTCGAGAAAGTGCACGTCGCTTACCCGCGCGACCCGGAAGCGAGCGCGTTCTACGCACTCGCGCTGCTCGCGTCGGTGCCACCGACGGAAGTATCGTCGCCCAATCAGACGCGCGCCGCCTCGCTTCTCCTCGACGTCTACAAACAAAACCCCGACCATCCCGGCGCGATGCACTACATCGTTCACGCCGACGACGTTCCCGGGCGCGAGCGAGAACAGCTGGCGATCGTGCGGAAGTACGCCAGGGCTGCCCCGCGCAATCCTCACGCGCTTCACATGCCGACGCACATCTACACCCGGCTCGGCGAGTGGAGTGACGTGATCGACGGAAATCTCCGGGCGGCGACCGCGGCCCTCGAAGTGCCGGCCGGTGACCGTGGAGAATTCGTCTGGGACGAGTTCCCTCACGCGGTCGAATATCTCGTCTACGCGTACCTGCAGCAGGGCGCGAACGACAAGGCGCTCGCCCAGGTCAATCGTCTCGCCGCAACGGCGAATCTTCAGCCCACCTTCAAGACCGCATTTCATCTGGCGTCGACGAAAGCGCGCTACGCGCTCGAGCGGCACGCGTGGGCCGAGGCGGCCGCGCTGACGCCGCGTGAGCCGGCGTCGCTCGACTGGGATCGCTTTCCGTGGGCGGAAGGCGTGACGTGGTTCGCGCGCGGGCTCGGCGCGGCGCATTTGGGTCGCGTGGATGACGCCCGAGCCGCCGCGAACCGGCTGGACACGCTCGCGGCGCACGCGAGGTCGGGCGGAGAAGATCTCTTTGCGCGAACGATCGACATCCTCGCGCTCGGTGTACGCGCCTGGACCGCGCAGGCGGCCCGCGACACGGCCAACGCCGTAACGCTGATGCGTCGGGCCGTGGAGCTCGAGGAGGCGACGCCGAAGAACCCCGTCACCCCCGCGCCGACGATTCCGGCGCCGGAGCTCCTCGGAGATTTGCTGATGGAGCAGGGAAATCCGAGCGAAGCAGCCGCGGCTTATCGGCGGTCGCTCGAGCTCTATCCTAAGCGACGAAACTCGTCGCGCGGACTGACGCGGGCGACGACTCCACGACGGTGACCCTCGTCGCGTTCATTCGTGGAGTCAACGTTGGCGGTCATCGCCGCTTTCGCCCGAGTCTCTTGGCGAAAGAGTTGAGCGCGTATGATGTCGTCAACATCGGCGCCGCGGGAACGCTCGTCGTTCGGAAGCCAGGATCGCGCGCCAAGTTCCTGGCGGCGTTGCGCGCCCGCCTGCCGTTCGACGCCGAGATCGCCCTCTGCGATGCGCGCGCTCTGCAAAGATTGGAGAAGGCGAATCCGTTCGGACCCCGGGCGTCCGGACCTGACGTCGTCCGCTTCGTGAGCGTTTTGACCAAGACCGGCCGGTCGCGCGACGCGCTTGCCGTGCATCTGCCGAGCAAACAAGACTGGCTCGTTCGCGTCGTCGGCGCCGACGGTCGATTCGTGTTTGGCGAGTATCGCCGTCACATGAAGACGATCGGTTACCTCGGCAAGCTCGACTCGCTGATTGGTTCGCCGGTGACGACACGCAACTGGAACACGATTCGACAAATCCTCGCGATCTTGAAGGGCGACGGCGACTAGCTCACGTCGGCCATCATCTTTCCGCCTGCCGCGTCGAGGACGGGGGCGAGCCAGGCGACGTAGGTGCGCGGGTTGGCGGAAAGATCGGCGCGGAGCGACGCGAGATTCATCCACTTCCACTCCGCCACCTCCGTCGGATTCGGGTTCGGCTTGCCCGTCCAACGTCCGACGAAGAGATGATCGACCTCGTGCTCGACCAGCCCGTGCGCGAGCTCGGCACGGTAGGTGAACGTGCCCGCGTGCTCCATCGGAGCACGGATCCCCATCTCCTCGAACAGCCGGCGCGCCGCGGCCGCCTGCGTCGACTCGCCCGGGCGCGGATGGCCGCAGCAGGTGTTGCCCCACATTCCGGCCGAATGATATTTGTCTAAAGAGCGTCGCTGGATGAGAACGCGACCCTCCCCATCGGTGAGGAGCACCGATACGGCGCGGTGAAGATCGCCCGAGATGTGCGCGGCCAGCTTCGGAGCCGTGCCCGTCTCGCGATCCGCGGCGTCGACGAGGATCACGCGCTCGTTCGGGTCCTCGCGCGGCAGGCGCTCATGCGCCTCGGGCCAGAAGACAGGCGCGTCATCCCCGTGCCAATCGAGGAACTCGGCGAGCGTGTCGAGCTCCTCGGTCAGCACGTGCTCGAGATGCTCGGCGCTCCCGAGTCGGACCACATCGTCTTCGCCGTCGATCACGATCGGCTCGCCGACGGACAGGAACGCGCCCGGCGTCGGACGATCGAACATCTCGTAGTCGATCGCCACGGGAATCACCGTGACCGGCGACAGCACGCGGATGAAGGTTGTGATGCCGCGCCGGAAGCCGAGCGGACGGCGGCGCGCCGGCCAGAGCGCGCCTTGCGGGAAAAGCACCGTGGTGAAGTCGGCCGACGCTTGCCGCTGCTCCTCGAAAAATCGCAGCGCGCGCCGGAGCTCCGCGGGCGAGTCGCGGCCGACGTCGATCGAGCCCATGAACCGCAGCGCCGAGAACTTCCGCAGATTCTCGCCGGTCATCGTGATGAAGAGCGGCGCGCGCGGCCGGATGCGGCGCTGCACTTCGCGCAGCACGAAACCGTCCCACCAGCCGAGATGGTTGGCGATGAAGAGAATCGGCCGATCCTCCGGCACCGCGCGAGGCAGGCCGGCGATATGAACGCCCGAAAGCCGCCGACGCATCCACGGGCGGAACACCAGCTCGAATAAGGTGACGACGGAGGGCGACCAACGTGTCCGCGGAGGCCGGGCGGGCATGACGAGAATATACGCGCGTGTCGAGGAAACCTTGGATGATTCGCCGAGCGGTGCTATCCTGTGGTTCGAGGCAGCACACGCTGGTTGACCTCGACCCGGAGGAGAAGATGCTGGTGCTCCAGGCAGTGCCGCAGCCCGGACGGGACATCTTCAAGCTCCTTCGCTCGCGAATCCGCGCGGCGAATACCTGGGATTGGAGCAACAAGACACGAACGCGGCTCAAGCACAAGGCGCGTCCCAAGGGCGGCTACATCAAGATCGCCAACGCCGACGGGGTCCTCGTCGCTCAAGTGCATCCCACGACGCCGGACGACCTGTTCTACCTCGCGGAAAAATTTACCGGCCGCCTCGTTGCCTGGTTTCAGCCTGACTTGGCCGCGATCAACGTCCAGTTCATGGCCGATCCACCGCAGCGCCGGCCGAAAAAGCGGCGTTAAGGACGTCGCAAGGAACGCCGCCTCAACGACCGAATCCCATGATCCTCACGATCGGCGCGTGGCAGGACGGTGGACTCATTCCACTCGAGTTCACGCAGGCCGGCGAGCAAGTTTCGCCGGAGCTGAAATGGACGAATGTCCCCGCCGGCACCGCGACCTTCGTCGTCAACATGCTCGATCCCGACGTGTCCGTCCAAAAGACGACGGAGACACAGCCGCACTGGATCGTGTGGAACATTCCAGGGACCGCGACCGGGCTTCCTGAAGGCGTGAAGCCCGGCGCCGATCTTCCGGATGGCTCACACCAGATCAGCGCGTCCGGGCCGCAGTATCGCGGGCCAGGCGCGGCGGCGGCTGGTCCGTTGCATCACTACATCTTCGAGGTGTACGCGCTCGACACGAAGCTCGACGTCGTTGCGTCGACGGCCGCGCAGCCGATCCCCGCCGCTCTGGAGACGCGCGCCGCTGTGATGAAAGCGATGAACGGGCACGTGCTCGGCAAGGCGGTGTACGTCGGGCTGTTCAAACGACCACAATAATCTCCGGGGAAGACCTCAGGAGCGTCTGCGCTCCGGCGCCGCCACGGGAATGTCGAACACAAACATCGCGCCGCCTTCCGGCGCATCGGTTACCGTGAGATCTCCGCCGAGCTGTCGTGCGAGGCGTCGGCTGATCGAAAGCCCAACGCCGTTTCCTTTGGCATCGCTCGGCACGCCGCCGGAACGAAAGAATTCATCGAAGATGCGTGAACGGAGGGGGACGGGAATACCGGGACCGCTGTCGCGCACTTCGATGCGGGCATTTTTTGACGTCCCGTCCTGCGGCGCGGCCACATGAACGACGACCTTTCCTCCCCGTGTCGTGTACTTGACCGCGTTCGACAGGAGGTTGCCAAGGACGTGCTGGACGTGCCGGACGTCGGTGACGATCGGAGCTGTGGCGTCACCGATGGGGCCCTCGAACGTGAGTGAGTGTTCCGTGGCCGCGGCGCGGTAGTCGTCCATGGCTTCACGCGCGAGAGCCGCGAGGTCGTACGGCTCGAAGCGAAGCTGGAGCTCCGTGATGCCGCCGTTGTCAGAGACGCGGACCAATGTCGAGATCGAATCGATG
The DNA here is from genome assembly GCA_035535975.1 of Gemmatimonadaceae bacterium. Taxonomy (GTDB): domain Bacteria; phylum Gemmatimonadota; class Gemmatimonadetes; order Gemmatimonadales; family Gemmatimonadaceae; genus JAQBQB01. The sequence goes on from DATLPC010000033.1 coordinate 15,888, forward strand.
GATTGGCGCAGCAGCCGGCGGATGCGCCGCAGCGTGGTGGCGTGGTCCGGCTGTAACGGCGGTCCAGCGATTCCCTCGAGGAGCAGATCGGCGTAGCCGACGGCAGCCCCGAGGGGGTTCTTGAGGTCGTGGGTAATGCCGCGTACGAGTCCGGCCCGCGCCTCGATCGAGTCCGCGAGCGCGGCCCGCTCGAGCTCGAGATGCCGGGCAAGCTCGCGTGACCGCTTGCCAGCACGGAACACGGCAAGCACGGAGAGCAGCGCGATCGGCGTGAGGACGGCGGCGGACCAGAGGTTGATTCGCTGAAGGCGCCGCGCTTCCGCGCGAGTGGAGTCGAGCTGCCGCGTCAAGCGATCGTCGAGTGCCTCGGCGGCGTTGAACGCGAGCAATGGGTCAATCGCCTGGTGCATCGTGTCACCGCGGGCCAGCGCGTTACGCCGGGCGAGACGCCAGGAGCGAGCGATCCCTCGGATTTCTTCCAGCTCGTTTCGCGTGTAGGTCGACGAGGCCAGAAGTGTATCGAGCTCGCGCTCGTCTCTCGCCACCGAATTCGTCGTCGTCTCGGACGTCCGCTCAACGAGGGTATCCTGTCCGCTCTTGCCACCCAAGCGCTCGGCGATGAGCACCTGCGCGATCGCCGCCGCCTCCAAATCATTGAGGAGTACGCGGGCTCGACTTCGCTCATCGGTCTCCCGCTGCAGCGCGCGAACTCGCCAATCGACGATGATTGGGGTGATGAGCAGTAGCGCGAGCGCGACGATGACCAAGGCGAGTGAAAGCACTCTCGCTTCGCCGGACTGCGGGGGTCGCGGAGTGGATTGCATCGGCATTGTGTTTACTACCAACGAATCTAGACGATCCTTCCCCGCGGCCCAGCGGGCTGTTCTGCGGTAGTTACGCTCCGCTGCCGTCGATCAGCGAGGAAAGTGCAGAGATGGTTGGTACGTGCCCTCGTCACGTTTCGACTGTTCGTCGGGCGGCAGCAAAAAGGATCGTCCTTCGTCTGAGAGGTCGCGCTCGTTCAAGGTGAGTTGCTTTCCGCCGACGAATGTCAGCTCGAACTCGCCGTGCATTCCGCGGAATATCCAGAGAATGCTTGCTGGATTCACGGCCTGTCGTTCGGAGATCCAGATCAGAAGATGGGACGATGATTCCCGCATGAACGCTCCCGGCTAGGGGTTCTCCGACAATTCGCTCGAAATACTGTGCATCCAGCCGGCGAGTGACGCGTCAAGCGCGAGTCTGACGTCGCGTTCGAGCAGCACGAGCACATCAGCGATGTACTCCGTCGAGAGACCATGCTCCGACATCACCGCCTCGGCGGCGTTGAGGACGGAATCGAATTCGTCCTGCAGACTCCGTGGCGTGAAGCGCTGCCCACGCCGAAACGCGCCGTGTTTCCGAGCGGCGAGCATCATGCGCCTCGTGCGCTCGCGTCGATCGCAGTCGCGGCCCTCGTTGAGAAGCTCACTGAGGACCGGCCGCATCATGCCGTACGCGTCGTCCATCGGCGTGTCGGACCAGGGTTCGCGCACGGAGAGCATGCTCCACCACGACTTCAGCAGAATTTCCGCGGCGATCGCGATCTCGTCATCGAAGCCGCCAAACGGGTACTGGCTCACCGGTCGGGGACGACGACCACATTGCCGCCGCCGACGACCGAGAATTCGTCCCGCCGGTTCTTCGACCAGCAGTCCTCGTCGTGCTGTTGGCACACCGGGCGCTCCTCGCCGTTTGAGACGGTCGTGACGCTCGATGAATCGACGCCGCGTGCCACGAGATACTGTTTCGCGGCCGCCGCCCGTCGCATGCCGAGCGCCAGATTGTATTCGTCGGAGCCTCGCTCGTCGGTGTTTCCTTCTATGCGAAGCCGGATGGGCCGGTTCGCGGCGAGAACGCCTGCCTTTCGGTCGAGAACCGCGCGGTCCGGGGCCAGAATGTCCGCCCGATCGAAATCGAAGTGGATCGCTTGGACCAACGCGGCCTGGGCCGCCGCCAGGGCGGCAGCACGCGCCTGGGCCGCCGCACGGATGCTGTCTTCTCGGGCCGCCGCCCGTCGCGCCGCTTCGGCCCGGGCGATCGAGTCGCGTCTGGCGTTTGCCCGAGCGATGCTATCCTGGTTGACGGCCGCCTGTGCCGGCGTCGGCGGCGCAGGAGCAGGCGCGTGGTGGCAGGCGGCGGTTGCCGCCGTTACGAGCGCGGCGAATAGCGGTAGGATTCCGCGGCGAGGGGACGTGCGCATCTGATCTCTCTCTTGTGAGCGGTCGGACAGCGTGCATGTTATTCCGGAGGCGTCACGGAACCCTCAAGCGGATCTCAAACGGCGAATTCGTGGTCAGTCAACTGCTGCGGTTGCGTACTTTTGGCGGGATTGGGCTCGTCGACGAGCGTGGCGAGCCCGTACCGGGCGCGCTGGCGCAGCGGCGCCCACTCGCGCTTGTCGTCATCGTCGCGACGAGCGGTCGCCAGGGTGTATCGCGCGAGAAGCTTGCCGGAATTCTCTGGCCCGACGTCAGCCCCGCTCGGGCGCGGCACTCGCTCACCCAATGTCTGTACGCGGCGAGGCAGCTGTTCCGCACCGACGATCTCTTCGTCGTCGACGGCGTGATTCGGCTCAATCCCAGCCGGATCTGGAGTGACGTCGGCGCGTTCGCGCGTGCGGTGGAGCACGGCGAGCTCGAAGCCGCGGCCGAGCTCTATGCCGGACCGTTCCTGGACGGATTTTGCGTGCCGGGCAGCGTCGAAGTGGACCGATGGGTCGCCGAGCGCCGCGCTGTTTTCGAGGACCAAATCGTTGATTGCCTCGACGGACTCGCCGAGAAGGCGGAAGCGTCGGGAGAGTTGGCGACGGCCGTGATCGTGAGGAAACGGCTGACGGCAATGCGCCCCGTGGACACACCGCGGGTGACGAAGCTGATCGCGCTGTTGGCGCGCATGGGCCACCGTGCCGAAGCGGCACGCTACGCCGAGCAGCACACGACGATGCTTCGCTCGCTCGACCTCCCGCCGGATCCCGCATTTCTGCTGATCGGGGATCGCGTGCGAACGCCCGCCCCCAGCGAGCCCGCGAGCCCCGGGACTTCAGCCGATTTGTCGCGGATTACTGTTTCGGGCCGCCCGCGGCGCTTTCGAGTCGTGATCGCGGCCGCGGCAACGGTGGTCGCGATTGCGATCGGCGGCTTGATGATGCGACGCGGACCGGCCATTGCCCCTCAGCCGACGCTCCAACCGCTCGCGGTTGTGCCGTTCGACGTGTCCGGCGTGGGCGAACAAATGGGCTACCTCGGACCGGCGATCGCGGAGCTGCTCTCACCGCGCTTGGCGGTCGATTCCGTCATATACCGGATGGACGCCGGCACGGTTCTCGGGCGATGGCGCACTCGATTCAACGGCGTATCGAGTATTCCGCGAGACTCGTTGATCGCGCTCGGTGTCGATATGGGTGCGAAGCGCCTCGTCGTCGGCACGGTGAGCGGAGGCTCGTCGCGGGTGGTCGTCGAGGCGGTGCTATTGGCGCTGCCCGGAGGGACGCAGGTGGCTGCCGCGCGCGCGGAGGGTCCGCCCGACAGCCTCACGGCGCTCGCCGGCAGTCTCGCGGCGGAGCTCTTGATCGCGGAAGCCGGCGAGGACAAGAGACTCGCCGCGCGGTGGCGCACATCCTTTGTCGCGCTGCAGCGGCTCGTTGCCGGGCGCCTCGCCGACCGACGCGGGGACTATCTGGCGGCCGTGCGTGAGTATGAGGCCGCACTCGCCGCGGATTCGACCCTCGCTCCTGCGGCGCTCCGACTTGCCATCGCGGCGGACCGCGCCGGCAATGCCGAGCTGGAGGCGGACGCTGTCGCGCGAGCGTGGGCGCATCGCGACGTCCTCGACGATGCCGGTCGTGCCCTCCTGCTCGCGTTTGCCGGAACGGAGTACCCGCGGCCATCGTCGAGCGAGTCCCAATGGCAGGCGTGGACTGCGCTCGCCGCGCGAGATGCGCGCACGCCCGGCGGATGGCTTCACCTGGCGGCGCGGCTGTTTCACGAGGGCGACCGGCTGGGCCGCGCTGGTGTCGCGGATCGCGCCACCGCGGCGGCGCGGCGCGCCCTGGTGATGGATCGTGACAACAAGGCCACGCGAAGCCTCCTGCGCTCCATCGACGCTCGCTGGCGGCGCGCTGATTTGGACGCGTCGCCGACCGACGTCCGTACCATGACAGAGGCTCGTGCGGTCGCCATGATGGGCATGTGGACGGGGAAAAACATCGGGGCAACTCGTCGCGCGATCGACGTCTTGGAGGAGCAGGCGCGCACGATAACGGAAACGGTCGACGCGGTCCTGGCGGAGCACAGCTGGAGCCTCAGCCAAGGCAGTGCCGCGGACGCACTCGCCGCGACAGGCCGCTTACACGACGTACGTCCGGACTCGCATGCGTATCTGCGTCTCCGCATCCTCGACGCCCTCTATGGAAACGGCGATACGACTGCGGCGCGGACAGCCGTGCGCGCGTTGACGGCAACGGTGGACGTGGCGACCGACGGGTGGTTCCCGCTCGAGCGTCGTCGTCGCGCTGCTGACGGATGCGTCGTGGCCCAGTGGCGGCTCGCGCACCGGGACACAGCAGGCGTGAGCAGGATCGTGCGGTTCCTCCGAGGGCAAGAGAGCCGGGGGTACACGTCGCCGGTGAGCGCAACGCCCACGGTGTGTGCCGAGCTGCTCGAGGCGGCGCTCGCCGCTGCCGCCGGAGGTGCTCAGGCCATGATTCGTCTGGCGCGCCTCGATTCGCTGTCACTGACGACGGCGGTCGCGGGGAACGCGGCCTCTTATGAGCATATTCTCATCGCACGCCTGTATCGGTCACTCGGTCATCCTCGCCGCGCGCTGGCCGCTATTCGGCGGCGAGGGTATATGCTCGACTGGCCCACGTACCTGTCAACGACGTGGCAGGAAGAGCGCGAACTGGCGTCGCAGGTCGGCGACATCACCGGTGCACTGATCGCCGAGCGCGCGCTAAAAGCGCTGCGATCGGATCCGGGGGATTAGGCTTACGACGCGCTGAAGCGGGCGAGCGCTCAGCGAATCGAATCGCGCGCAACCGACTCGGCGTCCCGAAGATGGGCGGCGAGCCGAGCGACGAGACTTGCTACGCTGTCGGCGGGCCCTTCTACGATCGCCTGGCTGACGACGGCCGCGGTCGGGACGCGTAGCATCGTCGCGCGGATGACGATGTGTCTTGGCGCGCCGACCACGCCGCCGACTATGACGCGCTCGGCGTTAAGCTGGCGAGCCACTTCGACGACGGTATCGCGCGGAACATCCATCGCCAGGGAGAACCCCGCCGCGCGCCACGCCCCGAGCACGGCACCGGCATCGATCGACCCTGCTCCCTCGGAGAGGCGGGCCGTGAGCAAATCGACGATTCCGTCACGAAGGTAGGAGAGCGATGGATCGGCGCCGGCGACACGGAACGGCGCAACGACGACACGCTGGCGGAGCGGCAGCGTGGGAACGTCGGTGGCGTGGAGACGAGACCAGGTCGCGATGCTGGCCACGACGGCGAGGCTGGTCGCGGCAACCGCGGATATCCAGGCGAGCGAGCGGGTGCCTCGACCGCGGTGCCACGGTCGTGTCGTCGCGCGCCGGGCTGCCGGATCGGGCGGGACGGTCGCCGCACCGGCGGCGAGCGGCGCCGTCAATGCCGTATCGGCCGCATCGCGCGGCGCCCTTCTCGACGATTCGCGTACAGCGGCGGCCAGGCTGGCGATCGTTGGATCCGGCTCCAGCTCGAGCTCCTCGCGAACCAGCGCACTGTAGATGTCGGCGTGCTTCAATGCGCCGGCGCGGTCGCCCGAGTCGGCGAATGCTTTGATCAATGCCGCGGCAATCGTACTGTCGAGCGGCCGAAGCGCCGCGGCGCGCTTCCACCAGTGCACGGCGCGCAGTGGATCATCCGCGTTCGTGGCGAGCCGGTGCAGCGCGCGAATCACCTGTTCCTCGATCCGTGTCCGCTGGGCGGCGCTCCACCGTTCGAACTCCATAGCACCGGGCAAGAAGAAGCCGTCAAGGAAAGGCCCGTGATACAGACCGAGCGCGGTCTCCGGATCCTGCGACAGCATCTTCTCCAGATCGCCGACGTCGCTCGTCACTCTATCGGCGCGTAGGCTTACACCTTTCTCGATCACGAACAGCTCATCACATCCGAGACTACGCCGCGATGCATGAAGCGCCTGAGCAAGGGCATGGCGACCACGATCGGCGTCCGCGTCAGGCCAAAACAGGGCGACGAGCCGCTCTCTAGTGATTCCCGCCGGTCCGGCGACGGCGAGAACACTCATCAGGGCAAGCGTGCGCCGCGGTGTCGCGGCCGGGGCAAAGTCGTCCTGTGATCCGCTGACGACTGTTGCGCCGCCGAGGGTCAATAATCTCAACATGTCAGGACGGCACTTCCGAGCCCGCCGTCCAACGACGCACCGCGAGGGCGATCAACGCGCCGCCTCCGAGGACGATCAGTACGGGGACGACGTAGGCGAGCAGATTGAACCCATGCGGCGGCGGCGAGAGCAGGATCCACTCGCCGTATTTGGAGACGAAGTACGCTTTGACCTGGTCCGGCGACTTGCCTTCGGCGAGTTGATCGCGCACGAGCGAGCGCATGGACTGCGCGAGCTCCGAGGGCGAGTCCTGAATAGAGAGGCCCTGACAGACGGGACACCGCAGCTGTGACGCGACCGCCGACGTGCGCGCTTCGAGCGCCGAATCGGCCGGCGTGCGCAGGCGAATCGCGGTGTCGGCTCCCGGCGTCTGTCCTCTCGCCGGTGTACGCACGAGAGTGAGCGCAAGCAATCCGACGATCACGCGCGCCGAACGGCTCACGGCGACGCGGTCGTGAGAAGTGAATCGATGATGTGTTTCACGACGGCCGGCGGCGCCGGCCCCGTGATCTTGCGCGCGATCTTGCCGTCCTGCGCGATGAAGAACGTCTCGGGCACGCCGTACAGACCGTAGTCGATCGCCGTGAGCGCCTTGGGATCATTCACCGACGGATACGACTGCCCGCCCATCTCGGCGATCCACGCCGTGCCGTTGCCGGGCGTGTCCTGATAGAGCGAACCTACGAACTGTACCGGCTTACCGGTATAGTCACGGGCGACCGCCGAAAGGCCCTGATGCTCGTCGCGACAGGCCAGGCACCACGACGCCCAGAAATTGAGCACGACGACTCGGCCTTTGAGATCGGCGAGGCGCACCGTGTCGCCGATCGGACGCTCGAGCGGCGGCTGCCCCGGCGCGAAGACGGCGAGCGCGAAGCCCGGCGCGGGGTTCCCTGGAAGCGGCGAGGGAATCTCGCGCGGGTCCGTCTTCATTCCGCGGCTGAAAACAAAGACCACCGGAATGACGAGTACCGCGGCGATTCCCGCGCGCCGCCAATTCATGCGGCGTACTCCGGCTCGCGTGCCGGCGGCGGCGACGGCGGCGTGGGAACCGGCACTCTTGCCGGAGCGCGACGACGACGGGCCGTCGGCCATCCCCCGACGATGGCGCCGAACACAACGACCCCGCCGCCGAACCAGATCCATGGCACGAGCGGCTGATAGATCGCGCGGATCGTCGCGCTGCTGCCGTCGGGGCGGAACGCCATGAGGTTGAGATACAGGTCGCCGAGGACGCCGCTCCGTACATCGGGCGTCGGCACCGGCTCCTGCTGCGTGCGATAGAAGTTCATCCGCGGCTCGAGCGTTCCGATCACGCGATTGCCGTTCAAGATCTCGAGCGTCGCGCCGACGACCTGCCGCTGCGGCTCTTCACGGCCCCAGATGTCCTGGAGGCGAAGCGTGCGCCCCGCGATCTGCATCGTCATGCCGCGTTGGAGCGTGGCTTCGCGCTCGGTGCGGAGCGTTGACGACATCGCGACGCCGAGCGCGACGAAGAAAACGCCAAAATGCGCGATGTAGCCGCCGTAGCGCCGGCGATTCCCCTCGACGAGCCGTACGAACGCCGTCGGCCAGGACTCGTCATGTGCCGCGCGCCGCGCGCCCGCGCCTATGGAGAATTCTCTAAAGTTGGCCGTCGCCGCGTAGCCGACGAACGCGAAGACGAGCACGCCGTAGGGATCGTGAATGCCGGCGACGAGCGCCACCGCCGCGAGTAGCACGGCGCCCGCGGCCGGCGGGATGAGCTTCCGCTTCAGCTCCGCCGTCGATGCGATCTTCCATGGCAACGCCGGTCCGACACCCATCAGAAAGAGCAGGGCGGCGATCATCGGGAGCGTCATCCGATTGTAGAACGGTCCGCCGACGCTCACCTTCACGCCACGAATCGCCTCGGCGACAAGCGGGAAGAGCGTGCCGACCAGCACCGTCAACATGAAACCGGTGAGGAACAGGTTGTTCAACAGGAACACCGTCTCACGCGACGCCGCCGAGTCGAGGCGGCCCCTCGAGCGCAACTTGTCCGAGCTCCCCGCGACGATCACGCCGCCGGCGATCAGGACGATCGTGATGAACGCGAGGAAGTAGTAGCCGATCGTTCCCGTCGTGAACGCGTGCACCGACGAGATGATCCCGGAGCGCGTGAGGAAAGTGCCGAGGATCGTCAGGACGAACGTCCCGACGACCAGATTCAGGTTCCAGACGCGGAGCATACCGCGCCGTTCCTGCACCATCGCCGAATGGAGGAACGCCGTCGCGGTCAGCCAGGGAAGGAACGAGGCATTCTCGACCGGATCCCACGCCCAGTAGCCGCCCCAGCCAAGCACTTCGTACGACCACCACATGCCGGCGATGATCGCCGCGGAGAGAAAACCCCACGACGCCATCGTCCACGTACGCGTGACCTTGATCCAGTCGTTGTGCTCAGCCTCTCCGGAAAGAACAGCGCCGACCGCGAAAGCGAACGGCACCGACATCCCGACGTAACCGAGGTAGAGGAGCGGGGGATGCACCGCCATCAGGATGTGATTCTGGAGCAGCGGATTCGGACCCGGGCCGTTTTGCGGAACCGGTGAAACAATCCCAAACGGATTCGCTGGACCGACCAGCAGGATGGCGAAGAAGAGCGAAATGCAGAGCAGCGTCATCGCCGCGTAGGGAACGAGATTCCCCACTCGCGACTTGTTGAGGGCGACGACGGTCATCCCGTAGAACGAGAGCACCCACGCCCAAAATAGAATCGACCCCTCGAGGGCGCCCCACAGCGAGATGATCGTATAGAACAGAGGCGTCTCCCGACTGCCCACCTGCGCCACGTACGACACGGAGAAATCGTGCGTCACGAGCGCCGAGATCATCGCCAGCGCCGCGGCGGTCATCAATGCGAAATTGGCGTAGACCGCGCCGTAGCCGATCTCCAACCAATCCCGGCGACCACGATTCACCGCGACCGGCACCGCGATGATACCGAGCGCAATGAAGGGAAGGGCGAGAAGCAGCGCGCCGTGGCCGACGAGGCCGTTCACCGATTGCATTACGTCGCGCCTTTGATGAGTGTCTTTTGCATCTCTTGCGGCGACTCACCCGGCTTCGGTGGGCGGTACTCGTTCGAGTGCTTCACCATGAGATTCGTGCAGTTGAACGTGCCGTCGGCCCGATACCGGCCTTCGACGACGACACCCATGCCGTCGCGGAACATCTGCGGCGGCGCACCCTTCGACGCGACCGAAACTTCGCTTGTCCCATCGGTGATCGTGAAGTGCAGATCGAGCGTCGTGTCGTTCCACTTGACCGACCCGGGCTTCACCTGACCGCCGAGCCGCACCGGCACGTCCACCGCCTTCGTGCCCTTGGCGAGCAGCTCGTGCGGCGTGAGGAAGTACACGACGTTCTTGTCCAACCCGCCATACAGCAGATAGGCGAACGCGGCGACGATGATCGCGGCGCCGCCGATGATGATTCCCTTCTTGCGGTTCATCGGCTACCTCGAGTCGAGCGATCGAGCATCTCGCGCGAACGTTGGATCGATCGGCGGAGATGCAACGCGTAGCCGATGATCACCGCCCATGTGACGGTGAACGCGGCAACGATGAACGCGGCATTGCTCATCTATTTGCTACCCCTGAGACTCCGAGCGCCAGAGCGCGCGCGGCATGCTCGGCGGCACGCTCCATCAACGCGGCTTCGTAGCGACGGCGAATGAAGTAGATCATGAGAAAGAGGAACGCGAACGCGTTGAGACGCAGTCCGATGACGTACGCCGGGTCGACCGTCGACGGGCTCGATTGAATCTGGTGGATGGTGCGCCACCAGCGGACGGACATATACACGATCGGCACGTTGATCGCGCCGAGGATCCCGACGACCGCACTCCACTGAGCGCGTCGGTCGGG
>DATLPC010000034.1:0-48577 GCA_035535975.1 Gemmatimonadaceae bacterium
AAGTGCTTTTGCGCGAGCTGGGGGTTGCTCTCGACGACGCGGCGGAGGTTTTTGAGATCGCCGTCTGCGACATAAACGTCGGCCGGACGATTCCCGTTCGCGATCGTGAGCACGGCGGTCGCGCCGTCTTTCGACAGGCGAAGGTTGGAATAGGAGCGGCCGTCTTTCGAGAGTGTGTCGAGACGCTTCGCCGCGCGGTCGTAGCGAAGAATTCCGCGTTCCCACTTGGTGCGCGAGGCCACGGTGAGGTAGAGGCGCTGCCCGTCGCCGCTCCATGCCGCAAACGTCACGCGCGGGCTGGTGGCGCTCGAGTCGTCGGTCGTCGCGACCTGCTCACGCGCGCCCGACGCAACGTCGACGAGCCACAGCCCCTCGCGATTCGAGGCGAGGATGGCGCCGCCGGACGGACTGTATCGGACGGCCGAGAATCGCTCGCGGGCCAGGCGCTCGCGCGCGGCCTTGGAGGTATCGGGTGTCTCTCCGCGCTTCACTTCGGCGGGGCCGAGCAACTGCTTCGCGTCTTGCGCGTCTACCGACCCAACGTAGACGCGACCGTCCTTCGTGTACGCGTAGTGCTTGCCGTCCTCGGCCCACACGACCTGCATCCCCTTGGTCGTTGCATAGAGCACGCGATCGGCGCCGTCCTTCGACGTGCGGAGGCGCAGGGCCGTCTCGCTGTTGAAGCTGTCGTAGTCGGTCTTCTTCTGGATGTCGCGGTTGTAGGCGACGCCGCTGCCATCCTCGGCGAGTGTGTAATTGCCGACCATCGTTTCGGGTACGAGATCGTGCAGCTCGTTGGTCTTCGGATCGAACGAGACGATGCTCCGCACGTTACCCATACGGCGGAGGTCGTCCCAGGACAGGAACGGATCGAGACTCGACTGTACGAATACCGGTCCACTCGTCATCGTGGCGAACATCTCGCGGGCTTTCTTGCGCCAGTCCATGGTGTGGACGGCGAACACCAGCGAAGTGCCGTCGCCGGTCCAACGGATGTCGCTCGCTTCAGCGACGTATTTCCCGGCGGGGAGATGACTCACCGTAACCTTGCCGGAGGCGCGATCCCAGATGGCGGGCTCGTAGATGTCTCCGTTGAAAATCAGCATGGCGAGACGCTTGCCGTCGGGTGACCATCGCGGCGCGCGCACCGGCCGCTTGTCGGAAAAGACCGACTGTACGGCTCCCGACTTCGTGTCGATCACGAGCAGCCGCGACAGGCTCGGGCGCACGTAACTGGGATCGCCGTCGCGACGATAATCCTGGCCGAACTGGTCGCGTCGCATGGTATTGGTCACCGCGAGCCAGCGGCCGTCGTCGGTCAGATCTCCAACCGCGGCGGTCATGACGTCGAGCGCGTCTTCGGCGGTGAATGTCGTCGTTGGCGCTCGCGACGCTTGTTGCGTGGCGGCCGGGCGGTTCTGGCCCGCAAGGGTCGTCGTGTGAACGACGAGGACGCAACCAGTGACCGTCGCCCAACGGACGAGTGATGGAACGCGTGCGCGCATCGTTTGAGCCTGTGAAGGTCGTCTCAATGTGGCGTGCCGCACTAGGCCTCGCCAGCGGCTCGGCAGGAGACGCCTAGCGGACCTCGATCTCTCTCGACGCCGTCGCGGCGCCGTCGCGGGTGGTGGCGGTAAGCGTGAGACGGTACTTCCCGCCGCGCAGGCGGGAGAGGTCGACCTTGACGCCGCGGCCGAGGATGCCGTTCACAGTGCGTGGCGCGTCGTCCCACTGGAGGCGGAGACCGGAGGCGGGGTCGGCGAGACCAACGTGTTGAGCGAGGCGGCGAGTCCACCCGATGTCGAATGGTTCGACGCTCAATGAGAATTGCACCGGGCCGCTCGTCGCCGACACCCCGTAAACCTCCCAGTACGCCCCAACGACTCGCGTGGTGAGGTCGGTGCTGGTGAGCATGCTGTCCCGCACCTGTTCCAGCCGCGTCACCATCTCGGTCGACCCGGTGTAGGACCCGGTGTAGAGCAGCACGTCGGAAAGCTCGATCCCCGCTCGCGTGCGCGCCGGAACGCCGATCCGCCGCCGCGCGGCGCGTCGCTCTTTTGCGGCGACGAGCTCCAAGCTCGCGACTCCCGAGTCGATTGCCGCCATCGCCGCGATGGAGCCTCTTGTCAGAGAGCCCCGCTCGCCCGACGGAAGCACGCGCGAAGTTCGAGAGACCGGGCCGCTGTCTCCGACGACATTGAGCGTGGCCTCGAGCTCGCGGCCGATCAGCGTCGTATCCTTTCGCGCATCCCAGGCGGCGACGACGAGCACGGAATCGCCGCGGCGAAAGTTCGCGACCTGGCTCGGCAGATCGTGAACGGTCCGGGCGTACGCCGGCGCATAGCCGGTGCTGGCGCGGGCGTCGTCGAGTTTCCAGTCGTCGTCCGCGATATGTCCGGAATGGTCGATCGCGTGCAAGCGCGGCAGGAAATCGTACGGCATTCCCGCGTCGTGCCCCGTGATCGACGGCTCGAGCTGCGATCCGATGGGCGGTACGCTACGCGAGTACCAGCGCGGCCATCCGTACCGTGTCATGAGCTCCTTCACGTCATCGCCCCAGCCAACGCCATCGGGCGCCGACGACTGCTCAGCCATTCGTGAGCGCGTCACCCGCGACAGGTGCTCGGTGAAAAGGTCGGTCGTGCTCACGGAATAGAGCGGCGCGCCCAACCGGGCCGCGCGGCGAAAGAAGCGCTCGCGCGCGGGGCAGTCCATGGCGTCGTAGTGTTTGGCCGATTCCCCGTCGAGCATGTCCGAGACATCCAGCCACTGACAGCGCTCGCCCGGTTCCATGGCCGCGAGTGCGCGCTCGAAGGCAGAGTCCGCGGCGGCGTACGCGCGCGCGGCGTGTGCGGCGTAGCCCGTGAGCGCCGCGCACCAGTCGGTTGATGCGCCGCAGTCTTGGCTCGCGTAGCCACGCCCTTCTTCGGCGCGGCCCGCCTCGACCAAATACCGAACGAGCTGCCCCGCGACCCAGCGGTCGCTCGGCGCCGCGTGGGCGGCTTCATCGAGCGCTCGGATCAATTCGTCGCGGCGCTCGCGGATTCTTCGATCTTCGTCGGGCGGATCGCCCTCGTCGTCGTCGCCGCGCCAATAGCAATAGCGTCCGACGCGAATGTCACACGGGCCGCTGCCGCGCTCTTGGATGGGCAGGCGAAGGCGGCGGAAGCTCTCGAAAGAGCTCTGGGCGGAATGCGCGCCACGAACGAGACGTGCCGAGTCGGGCGCGCGCGAGCGCGGCCCGGCTCGAGCGATCGGACCGGTCGCCGTCGGCAGCTGCAGCAGCGTCGCGACGACCGCGGCGGCTGGCGCGAAAAAAAACCCGGTGATCATCATCCTCATTGCTCAGCGCGGCACGCGGCGTGCCCATCATCCCCGTGATTCGCGCCTTCTCACGGCAAGCTACTACTCGATTCTCACGCGCGACAGGAGACCGCAATGCCCGATATGGAAAGGACCGATGCTCGCGGGCGCCGGGACGACTCGCCGGCTCGCGCCGAAGAGCGAAACGCAGTTCGTGACGAGCTCGAGGGACGCCTGATTCGAAGCGGCGTGCTACTCAGCGGAGCGGAGAGCGACGAACAAATCGTCGCCCTCGCCGACGCCGTCGAGTCGTTCGAGGCGGCGCGCGCCGCCGCGGGCGGCGACTCGATGATCAACACGCAGGAATCGACGCAGCCCGAGGACCCGCATTACGTCCTACCGCGCCGACGAGACGACGAGCCTGTGGAGCAGTATGTGATCAGGCTGAGGGACGCCGCGGAAGGGATCTAACTGCTGGCGACTCGGCGACTCGGCGACTCGGCGACTCGGCGACTCGGCGGCTCGGCAGCTCGGCGATGCTAGCGCGAAAGTCTTTTCGCGAGGGTCGTGAGCTTGCGACCTACGTGATCGAGCTTTTTCAGAACCCGCTCTGCCGGTTGAGTCTCGATGAATCCCAATCGCCGCGCGATCTCGAGCTCGGTCTGTAGCTCGGCTACCGAGCCGAGAGCGATCGAGACGAAGCGCCGGTATTCCCCAGCGCCAAAGCGCGCCTTCCCCTCGGCAATGTTCGTAGGAATCGAAACCGCCGCCCGACGGAGCTGCGACGTGAGACGTAGCGTTCCCCCGCGGGAAAAGTCGCCGTCGTCGCGTAGACGTCGGTCACCAAGTCCATAGCAAGGATCCACGAGTCGAGCTCGCGAAAGCTGGCAGGATCGCGCCGCTGGAAATCAGGAGGGCTCATGCCAAGACGATGCGCCGTCGGCGTCAGACGCCCGTCATGCCGGCAGTCGCCGAGTCGCCGAGTCGCCGAGTCGCCTACGGCTCTCCGAGCGCCACGAACGGCTTGGCGCTCGACGAGACGCCAATGTCGTCCACGATCACGGTCCCGGCGACGAGACGGTCGAACACGAGCTTGATGCTGCGGAGATGCGTTGGATCGAAGTTCGGTGCGATGCGCGCGAACTCGTCGATCGGCATGACATAAGTCTGCAGCACGACCTCGTACTGCGTTGGATAACGCTGCTGTTCTTCGTCGCGGCGGCGGAGAATGTGGATCTCGAGCGGACGACGGGGGACGCCGAAGCGGCTCAGCGGGAGTCGCGCCGTGTGTCCCGCGGCGTCGACCAGCTCGACGGTGAGATCGACCGGAGTGCTGTCCTTCGCCGGTTTCGCGTCGGGCTTTTTTGCCGGCGGTTTGGCGTCGGCCTTCTTTGTCGTGTCGGCCTTTTTGGTCGTATCGCGCGCCGGGGCGCGGGGGCCGGGCTTGGCGTCGGTCGGCGCGAGCGAAAGGTAGATCGACGATTCGCGGCCCACCGACAGCGCGCCGGCGAGCGAGTCGTTCAGCGTCACCGTGTACGACGCCGGGCGGCCGAGCTTCGTGGTGTCGTCGCCGCGAATGTGGCTGTTCCAGCCGAGCGTCACGGCATTCGTGTTCAGCGGATCGTTGCCGTTGCGCAGGACGAGCGGCTGCTCCTTCCACGTCGACAGGCTGTCGGCGCTGATCGTGACGCCGGGAAGGGAGCCGGTCGTGACGTCCACGTCTTCATCGTATGTCGCGAGCGCCTTGTAGCCGGCTTCCTGAAAGCGGGTGATGTACATCGTCTTCGGCAGCCACGCGCCGGCGACGCGGTGGTCGCGGAAGATCGGCAGGTATTCGTTCTTGCCGTGCAGCGTTGCTTCGAGGAATGCGCCGATCATGACCTTGCTGAACTGTCGCTGCTCGTCCGGGGTGATCAGCCCGCGCAGGTCGAGATATCGACCGCTGCGCGGCCCGTTGTCCTTGTTGCCCCAAACCGTATTCCACTGGCCGTGGTTGGCGCGATACACGTACCACGCGGCTTTGAACCACGGTTTCCCGTCCGTGAACTTGATGCGTTGGAACGTTCGCAATCCGTTGAACGACGACACATCGCCGTCGTGCGAGCCGTGAATCACCATGTAATTCACGTTCTCGATCGGCGTGAAGACACCGGCGGGTTTGTACTGCCCGTCGACCGGCGCGATCGCGAAGACGGCCTTGATGTTGAAATTGAAATTGAACTTCACGTTCGCGTCGTCCGGGTAGTGCGACAGCCGGTTGAACGACGCGGCGATGCCGACGGCTTCGCCGCCGCGCGAGTGGCCCATGATCCCGATGTTGTTCATGTCCACTTTGTGGTAGAACGGATTGCCGGTGCTGTCGTTCCACCGTTTCCAGTCCTCGAGGTGCTTGAGGAGGAGCCAGGCGCGTCCGTCGCTCTCGCCGCGCAAACCGCCGTTGATGAAATTCTCATCGACCGACACGAGGATGAATCCGCGCGAGGCGAGGAGCTCGCCGAGGTAGCCGTAGCCCGGATCGGAGTAGTCGAGCGGATCGTGGTTGCCGTGGACGATCAGCACGAGCGGGAAGGGCCCGTCGCCGACCGGATACCACACGCGACCGTTGATCGGGAACTTGCTCGTGCCAAAGCCCCAGTCTTTTTCCCTCTGTTTGGCCTGCGCAGGCTCCATCGACACAAATGGCGAGGCGTCGACGGTCTTCGTCTTGATCGTCACCGAATCCTTGAAAATGGCGCGGCGCTTGTCCGTGCCACTTCCGTAGTAAAGCGTCTTGACGGCGAAGGTGCCTTTCTCGCCCGGGTTCGGAGCGCTAATGAGCTGGTGCGAGAGTACGACTGGCGAGTCGTCCTTCGTCAGCTTGAGCGGCTGCGTGCACGCGCTCAGCGCGGCGGACAGCAGTAGAACTCGACCAGTAGAAGAAGAAGAAGAGAAGCTCATATCGAATCCTATCGAACGCGCAGGCCGATGCGCTGGCCCCAGCGTGAACCGGTGAGCGCCTCGACGGCGTAATCGATCGAGAGACGGTCCATGGTGAATCCGGCGCCCCCGGTGAAGGCGGCTTCGCCCGGTAGTGTACTGCGGGCGCCGGCGCGCAGTGCGACGCTGTAGCCGTCGAGCCAGCTGTAGCCCAACTCAGCACCGCCGCTGCCGCCGACCCAATCAGCGCGCAGCATCCAGATAGAGGCCGTGGCCATGAGATCGAGCTGGCCGACGGGCCGCTGCGTTTGGACGCCGAATGTGGTACGCAACGGGAGACGCACCGACGTGAATTGCGGCGGTTGCGGAAAGCCCGGCGTCACGATGCAGGTACCGGCGGCGGGGGTACTCGCGACGATACACGGGATTGTCGTCGACGCCCCGATGTTCTGAACGGCGAGCGCGAAGGTATACGGGCCAAAAAAGTCCTTCGAGACGCCCGCGTCTACCGCGCCTCGGCTCAGACGGAGGGCAGGCGCGTTGTCTTCGACGTACTTGCCCGCGAGGCCGACGCGCACGCCTTTGATGACCTGTCCCACACCGACGACGGCCTCCAACGAAGTACCAGCGGCGACGGACCCCGATAACGATCTTCCGGAGCCGGGCTCGAGCATCGTCCCTCGGCTCGGCGGGAACGCCGCGAGCGGCGCCTCGTAGTCGACCATCTGCATCCCGATCGCGATCCCACCGGTGTTGAATCGAGTGACCGCGGACAGTGTGCCGCCGGCCGACGTCGCCGAATAGCGCTCGATCGAGCCGCTGAAACCGCGCGCGATGACCAGCTGCGCCGGATTGAAGAAGATCACATCGTCATCGCGACCGCCGACGCCTGTGTTCCCGACGGCGAGCGTACGAGGGCCCGACGGCAGCAGGAGAATCAGCGGCGCATACGGACCGCCATTATTCGACGTCTGTGCGAGGAGTGAGCGCGAGACGAGCAGTGCAACGGCGAAAACCGCGCGGCGGAGAACCATGAATTTCACGTTCGACGTAGAGGTCTTACTGCTGCGGGAGATCCTTCAGGAATTCGGCGAGGTAACCACCCCAGACGGCAGGGAGGGAGTGCGTTCCGTGTCCGCGCGTCTGATCGGTGATCGGCAGAAGAATAAATCGGCCGCGCTTCACGCGCGGCATGAGCTTGTCCATCAGATCCAGCTCCGGCGGATTGACGAAATCGTCCGCCGAATTGATCGCCAGCACATGTGCCGTGATTCTATCGAGGTCGGGAGACGGATCGTAGTTGCGCGACGCATTGTACGCATACAACACGTCGTTCGCGTCGCGGGTTCGCACATTCTGGTCGAGATAGGCGTGAATCGCTGAATCGGCCTTGTCGCGCGTCGGCGCCTGGCGATGCTGCACGCGCGGCGCGGACGTCATGAGAAACAGCATGCCCATCGCGGGGCGGAGACCTGCCGGCTGCGTCGTGTAGTCGCCGCCCTTGTACCCGGGATCGTCGCGAATGAGATCCATGATCATCGTGCGGATCATGCGATTCCGGCCGGCGATCTGCGTCGGCGCACAGGCGAGCGGTACGAGTCCATCGACGAACGTCGGGAAGCGTTCGCCCCACACCCAAGCGTGCATGCACCCCATCGACGTGCCCATCACCAGTCGCAGGTGATTCACGTTGAGACCCTTCGACAACAGCTCGTGCTGCGCGTCGACCATGTCGTTGTAGGTGTACTTCGGGAAGTGCGCGTGCATTCCCTCACTGGGCTTGCTCGATTTGCCGTGACCGATGCCGTCGGGCAGAACGACGAAATACTTCGCGGTGTCGAGCAGCTGGCCCGGTCCGAACAGCTCACCCCCGAACGTCCGACTCATGAATCCCGAGCCGGCGCCGGTCGTGCCGTGGAGCACGATGACCGCATTCCGCACGATGCCCTGCGCGTCGCGCTGCGGCTTGCCGAGCGCGAGGTAGTGGATTCGAAGCTCGGGAAGCGTCTCGCCGCTCTCGAACTTGAAGTTGCGAATGACGTAATCGGCGCCCTGGTTGGCCTGCGCTTGTACGGGGACAGAGATGGCGACGAAGAGGGAGAACCCTGCGGCGATCCGCGCGATCGGGCACGGCATAGGGTCTGGCTCGCGAAAAAAGAAGGTGCAGCGACGTTAGCCGGACCCAAGCCGATTCGACAGTGCGGCCGACAGAAACGTTGGCCCTGCGGCCCGGCGCGTGAACTTGGCCGTTCCGACGGGTAGTATTGAGGCTGTGTCCCCCGTCAGCACCACCCCATCCAAAGCAGCAGCAGCATTTCGATGGTGGCGGCGACGATCCCGAAAATCAGCGGGCCACGCCAACGCGGTTTGATGTCGTTCATGCTTCTCCTTGATAGATCCCTGGCTCCCCGCGTACTGGCGGCCACTCTCCTGGCCGTCGTCGTCGCCTGCGATGAACCTACGACGGGCACGCGACGTTATCCCGTGCTCGACGACGTCGGCGGCAGTGATTGGATGGCGGTGAGCGTCGGGGGCGACCACACCTGTGCCCTCAAGGGCGACGGAAGCGCCTACTGCTGGGGAAGCAATCGGTATGGACAGCTGGGCGTCATCCACACCGACACAACCTGCGGCACGGGCAACAACCGCTATCCGTGCACGGGCACGCCGCAGCCGGTGTTGGCCGGCGTAAAGGTCATATCGATCAGCAGCGGCGGGCGACATACGTGCGCGATCACGCAGTCGCGCGAAGCGTACTGCTGGGGCGCAAACGACCAGGGGCAGCTGAGCGACTTCGCCGCCGGCGGTCCAACGCCGGCGCGAATCTCCGGCAGCCTGCCCTGGGCCCAGATCAGCGCCGGCGTAACGCACACCTGCGCCGTCCGCACCGATGGCGTGCTGTCGTGCTGGGGTGGGAACGACCGCGGGCAGCTAGGGAATGGGTCATTCGTCACCGGAACCGCGCGTCCCGCGATTCCGGGCGGCGGTCCGATCGCCTTCGTCAGCGCCGGCGACGGCCGCACCTGCGCGCGCACAGTCGCCGGTGCGGTCTATTGCTGGGGCACGATCTGGAAGGAGCGAACAGACGGGCTCGAGGTAAGCCGCCTTCAGACGACGCCTCAGGCCGTCCCCAACGCCCCCGCGATGGTCTGGTTGAGTGTGGGGACATTCACCACCTGCGGCACCGACGCGTCCGGTTTCGCCTATTGCTGGGAAGCAAATCCTCGTGGCGAGATGGGCACGGGAACTCAAGACGGCAACACGAGCCCGCAACGCATCGCAGGAACCTTCGAATTCGTTCAGGTGAGCGCGGGCATCGTCCAGACGTGCGGCGTCGTTATCACCGGAGCGGGGTACTGCTGGGGCGACGATTCGTTCGGCCAGATCGGCATCCTGCCGTCACAGCTCATCGAGCGGTGCAGCTCGCTGCCGTGCACGACGCGGCCGATTCCGGTCACGGGGAATCAGCGATTCACCGAGATCAGCACGGGCTTTGGCAGTCACACGTGCGGCGTGACGACCAAAGGCAACCTCTACTGCTGGGGACTCGGGGTTTCCGGGCAGCGCGGCGATGGGACCGAAGCTGGCGCTGTCTCTACGCCGCTCCGCGTCATCGAACCGCCGTCGAGAGGTTCCTCCGGCCGGACCGGGGATTAGTTTACGCCGTTCCTACCGATTCGTCTCTTCTAAGCAGCACCCTAAGCAGTGCCGCCCGAACGCGGGCCGTCCTTCCCTCGTAGTTCCTCTACATGCCGTTCGATAGAAAAATCCTACAACGCGCCTTTCTCGCGTTCACCACTGGACTGTTTCTGGCCTGCGCCGCGCGTGTGTCCGCCGCTGATGCGGCCACCGGCTCGGCGGCTCGGCGACCGGGCGACTCGGCGGTGACAACGCCAGTGCCTAGCCGACCAGCCCAATAATCGACTAGGACTCCCGCAGAGCGGCCATTGGCGTCTCTGCGAAGACGTCGCGCCCGGTAAGCAGGCCAATACCCACCGCCAGGCCGATCATCGCGGCGGCCACGAGACCGGCCGGAACGAACGCCGGAATGAACGGCATCTTGAAGATCCAATGCATCAGCGCCCATCCGGCGAGCGTCGACAACACGACGCCGGTCAGCGCCCCAAGCGTACCGAGCAACGCGTACTCGGCGAGCATCACGCGCGCGATCTGACGTTTCGTCGCGCCGAGTGTCTTGAGCAGCACGCCTTCGCGGAGCCGCTCCCGGCGAGTGGCCGCCACGGCGCTGAATAGCACGGGGACAGCGAGCCCCAGCGTGATGAGCGCGAGGAACCGAATGGCCATCGTCACCTTGCCGAGCACGTTCGTCACCGTCTGCTGAATCAGCGTGAGGTCGAGACTCGATACGCTGGGGTAGCCTGCGATGACGTCGCGCTGGAGGTGTGCGATTTCCTTCGGTCCGGGTGCTCGAACCAGAATCGCGAACTGCTTCGGCGCCGACTCGAGCGACTTCGAATCGAACACGGCAAAGAAGTTCGGAGCGAAGCTTTGCCAACGCACTTCCCGCAAGCTGGTGACGATCGTTGGAATGAGCACGCCCTGAACGTTCCAGGTGACCGTATCGTTCAGCTTTACTCCGAGCTCACGCGCGACATCCTGCTCGAGCGAGACTTGGCCGAGCGTGTCCGCACGGTGCGTGAACCAATGTCCGGCGACGAGATGCTCGGACTCGGTGATCGTGTCGCGATACGTCGAGCGGAATTCGCGCCGCAGCGCCCATGGACTCGCGCGTCGCTCGCCACCGCGATTCGCGGCCGATTGGCCGGCACCTTCCCGACCCGCGCTGTCGCTCGCCGTGCTGTCCTTGGCGCTGTCGGTCTCCAGTCGCTCGCCGCGTCGTCGCCTTGCCGCGGCGCGGGCTCGCTCGGCCTCGGCGAGCAGGTCGCTCACCGCCTTCCCGTTGATCGAGGAGACACGCATGGGCACGATC
This sequence comes from Gemmatimonadaceae bacterium, assembly GCA_035535975.1. Classification (GTDB taxonomy): domain Bacteria; phylum Gemmatimonadota; class Gemmatimonadetes; order Gemmatimonadales; family Gemmatimonadaceae; genus JAQBQB01. Next base: position 11,171 of record DATLPC010000034.1, read on the forward strand.
GGCGTCTCGTCGATCAGCTCCAACCGCGCCGCATGCACGACCGAGTCGATACCCGCACGCTGATTCTCTTGTACGTCGAAGAAGACGACGTTGGCGCGCGCTTCACCCATTCGAAGTCCGAGTGAGCGAAGAATGTTGTACTGCGCCTGATACAACGTGCCCATGAGGAACACGCCGAAGCCGAGCGCGAGGACGACCGCCCGTGTCTGATTTCCGGGGCGGTACAGGCTCCCGATGCCTTGGCGGATCGGGAAGGGCCACGTCGGACGCACTCCGCGGCGCGCTACCCACGACAGCGCCGCGGCACTCATCCACAACACGCCGATCGCCGCGGCGATGGCGAAGGTGAACCCGAGTCCGCGGCGCCAAGTATTCGCCCGGCTCATGCCAAGCCACAGAACGCTCGCCCCGATCGCGAGTGACAGAAGGATGCGCAGCGGATCCTGTCGCGAGCGCCGAAGCGCATCGGCGTCCGATTCTCGCCGCAGCGCCTGTAATGGCGATACACGCCGCAGCGCGATGAGCGGACGCATGGCGAACAGCAACGCTACCCAGACGCCGATCCCAAGACCGAGCGCGATTGCCGTGGGCGCGAGCCGAACGTCGACGTCGACCGGGAGAAAATCCTTCAGCGCGAGCGGCATCAGGAACTGGATCGCGATGCCGAGGAGCGCGCCGGCGGCGGCGCCGATCAGGCCCATGAGCGCGGCCTGCGCCGTGTAGATGCTGAGGACCTGCCAGCTCGTCGCGCCGAGGCAACGCAGGATGGCGACCGGGTCGATCTTGCGCATCACGAAGGCGTGGACGCCGCTCGCGACGCCGATGCCGCCCAGCAGCAGGGCGACGAGCCCGACGACCGCGAGATAGTCGTGGAGCTGGTCGATGGCGCTGGCCAGACGCGACTCATTGTACCCGGCGCCGCGCATCCCTCCGTTGGCGCCCTGCGCGAAGCGTTTGGAGAACGCTCGTACGAAATCGCTCGACTGTTGCGTCGGCGGCAGCTTGAAGAGCCATTCGTACTCGACGCGACTCCCGAAGACGAGCAGTCCCGTCTCGCGCACGAAGCGCTCGGGGATGTAGACGCGCGGCCCGATCGCGGCGCTGATCCCGACGTCGCCCGGTACGCTCTTGAGCGTTCCGGTGATGACGAACTTGGCCTGACCGAGCGACAGCGTATCGCCGATCTGCGCGTCGAGCGTGACGATGAGCGCTGGGTCGACGACGGCGTTGTATCCGCTTTCCAGTTGGCTGTACGCGTTCGCCGGCTCGGAAACGATCCGTCCGTAAAACGGATATCCCTCGGCGACGGCGTGTACTTGCACGAGCCGCGTGCCGCCTGTGCGCGGGACGAGGGCCATCGACACGAAGTTGGTGGACGTCGTGGTCGGAATGCCGTGCGTGCGGAGGGAGTCGAGCAGCGAGTCGACAGCCGCCGTCGGGACGGCGTTACGCGTCGCCATGACGTCGCCCCCGAGTAGAGCGCGCGACTGTTCGTGGACAGACCGGATCGTATTGTTGGAGAAAGAGTCGATCGCGACCAGCGCCGCAACGCCGAGTGAGATCGACGACATGTAGAGCAGGAGTCGCCGGCGCGCGGTTCGGCTCTCGCGCCAAGCGAGCGCGAACAGCTGACGGGTCGCCGGCATCAGGCGGCGCGCTCCGTTTCGCTATCGGAGATCACGCGCCCGTCGCTGAGCCGAATGATGCGCTGCGCACGCCCGGCGAGCCCGTGGTCATGGGTGACGAGTATGATCGTCGTGCGGGATTCACGGTTGAGTGCCTCGAGCAGCTCCACGATGCGCGCGCCGGTGTCGCTGTCGAGATTTCCGGTTGGTTCGTCGGCGAACAGGATGCGTGGCGCGTTGGCGAACGCTCTCGCGATGGCGACGCGCTGCTGCTCGCCGCCGGAGAGCTGCGTCGGGAAGTGATCGAGCCGGTCGCCGAGACCGACACGCGAGAGGAGCTCACGCGCGCGTTCGCCGGCGCCGCTCTCGCCGCGGAGCTCGAGCGGAACCTGCACGTTCTCGAGCGCCGTCAGCGTCGCGATGAGTTGAAAGCTCTGAAAGACGAACCCGACTTTTTCTCCGCGGAGGCGGGCGCGCTGATCTTCGTCCATCGCGGTCATGTCGGAGCCGTCGAGGATCACCTGTCCGGTGCTCGGGGTATCGAGTCCAGCGAGGAGTCCCAGGAGCGTGGTCTTGCCGCTCCCCGACGGCCCCACGATGGCGACGAACGCGCCCTGGGGGATGGCGAAGTTCACGTCGCGCAACACCGTCAACCGGTTGTCACCGCTGCGATATTCTTTGGACAGGTTTCGAGCGACGAGCATGAGGGGAGGATGGAGTTACCGAGAGTGAATCGGAATGCGCGGCGAGGGTTGGCGACGGCTCTGCTTCTGGCCGCCTCCACCGTGGCGTGCTCGGCGGGTGAAAAGACCGAGCGCGCAAGCGGATCAGATTCAGTGCCACCGAATGGTGGGAGCCATTCCCAATCTAACGGCGGCACCGTTGCCTCCCCCCCCTCCCCATCTTCTACGGCGCGAGGCGTCGTGTTGTTTGCCGGAACGAGCCTCACCGCTGGTTTGGGCCTCGCTCCGGACAGCGCCTATCCGATGATGATTCAGCGGAAGATCGATTCGGCGGGATTGCCGTTCGAAGTCGTGAACGCCGGCGTGAGTGGCGAGACGTCGTCTGGATTGGTCGATCGTTTGGCGTGGCTGCTGCGCGCTCGGTTTCGCGTGCTTGTGGTAGAGACAGGCGCGAACGACGGTCTGCGAGGCATTCCCGTTTCCACCCTCCGCTCGAATCTCGAGTCGGCGCTCGACCGGATCAAAGCCAAGCGCCCCGACGCAACGATCGCCCTCGTGCAAATGGAAGCGTTGCCGAACCTCGGCGCGAAGTACACGTCCGAGTTTCACAGCGTGTATCCCTCCGTCGCGTCGCAGAAACATGTCACGTTGCTCCCGTTTCTCTTGAACGGAGTCGCCGGCCAACGGAATCTGAATCAGGCGGACGGTGTTCATCCCAACAACGCCGGCGAGAGGATCGTGGCGGAGAATGTCTGGAAAGCGCTGCGGCCAATCCTGGACAGTCTGGCGCGGAGGTAGCTGGGGGCAATGGACGTCGACGGGTGATGAGGTTGACCCAGCCCGACCGTTGGCCTAAATTCAAAGGCTGTCTGCGTTTACACTCGAAATCCTCAGGCCCATCCGTATGGCAATTCCGGCAACCCAGATCCGTCGTGGAATGGTGATCGTCTTCGAGGGCGAGCCCTGTCGTGTGGTCGAGTTCCGTCATCACACGCCCGGTAACCTTCGCGCGATGGTGCAGGCGAAACTGAAGAACCTCCGCACGGGTTCGAGCTTCGAGCATCGTTTCCGCGCGGCCGACTCGATCGATCCGGCGTCGATGGAGACGCACGACCTGGAGTTTCTGTACCAGGGCGGCGATACGTACCACTTCATGAACGTCGAGAACTACGATCAGCTCGAGATGGACGAGGAGTCGCTTGGCGACAATGCGCAGTGGATGCAGCCGGGAATGAAGATCCAGGCCGAGTACTACGACGGCCGTCCGGTGGGCATCAAGCTGCCGAACTCGCTCGTGCTCGAGGTCGTGGATACGGCGCCTGTCATGAAGACGGCGACGAAGACGGCGTCGTCGAAGCCGGCCAAGCTCGAGAACGGAGTCACGATCAACGTGCCTGAGTTCGTGGGGACCGGGGATAAGGTGAAGGTGAACCCGAGCACTGGTGAGTATCAGGAGCGCGCCAAGGACTGACCGCGACCTGAGACCTCAAGTGATTGATCGGCGAGCCAGTCTCTATTAAGGTTCAAGTCTGTATGTAAGAGCATGGAGTCTAAGCTCTTCCATGGTGACTGTAGCTCAATCGGTTAGAGCACCGGACTGTGGCTCCGGGGGTTGCGGGTTCAATTCCCGTCAGTCACCCTGAGCTTTCAGCTCAATCGCGAAGAGCGTGAGCTGATCGTTCAGCTAGGTCGGTAGCTCAATTGGTAGAGCACTGGTCTCCAAAACCAGCGGTTGGGGGTTCGAGTCCCTCCCGGCCTGTGAGTTGTGGGAAGAAGGGGGATGTTTGACGGATGTTTGACAATAGAAGGGAAGTACGGCCATTGGCGGTATCGTCTAGGGGACTAGGACGGGGCCCTCTCAAGGCCCAAACACGGGTTCGAATCCCGTTACCGCTATAGACTCGGCGGCTCGGCGAGAGGCGCGGAATCTGTTCGGCCCGTTCGTCTATCGGTTAGGACGGCACCCTTTCACGGTGCAGAGAGGGGTTCGATTCCCCTACGGGCTATCGTGAAAGGCTGGATCCTCGGTGTTGGATCCTGGGTGCTGGATCCCAGGTGAAATAGCAATTGTTCTTGTTGTGGTTATCCAGGATCTAGGACCCAGTCCCTAGGACCTGTCGTTGGGGGCGTAGCTCAGTTTGGTTAGAGCACTCGACTGTCACTCGAGAGGTCGCGGGTTCGAGCCCCGTCGCTCCCGTGTTGGACAGCTCACAGTTCGCGCGATTTGATCGGAAATGCGGAATGTCGCATTCGAGTTCTCATAGGCGTCAGCTGAAGGCTGAAGCAGGAATGGAGGGCCCTGGTGGTGAAATTGGTAGACACGCCATCTTGAGGGGGTGGTGCCGCAAGGCGTCACGGTTCGAGTCCGTGCCAGGGCATGCTCTTAGATCGTCTGTGTTTGGTCTCGCCAGCGTAGCTCAGTGGTAGAGCACTCGATTCGTAATCGAGCGGTCGTCGGTTCAATCCCGACCGCTGGCTCTGAGAAGAAGGTGAGTGTTCTCGTTGATAAGGCCCTCTGATGGCGCCGCGCTGGCGGCGCCATTTTCATTTGCGTTGCCATCGCGTCGACGGGGTGGCGGGCCATTTCGGACGTTGAGCCCGATCGCGTCCGCCCGACTGAACCGCGCATGAAGGAGCGAGGCCCCTGATGGCCATCCGGAACCGCGAACCCATCATGATCGTGTTGCTGGCGCTCGTGGTCGGCGCGTTGATCCTCATCTTTGTGCGGCGGCACGCATGAGCGTGCAATTCGTCGCGCCGAACAGGGGCGCCTGTTGTGTTGCATCGAGGCGGCGTTGAACCGCCGATGGTAACGACCTGCGACGTGACCGTGTCACGTTCCGTTACCCCGATCGCGTCGTAAGCCTGAAAGCGCGGCCTCCTGCGCGCGCCCGGAAGTTGCCCTCGATCGCGCTTGCGACGGTTTGTCACGGCGACCAACATTCGCGCGGGTGCTCGTCGCTCCCTCCGTCGGTTTCTTTCCCCCCTCCCACACGCCCCACGCGTGTCTCTCCGGGCGAAAGTTCTCACACTCTTCGCTGCGTTCGCCATCGTGCCCTTGCTCGCGATCGGCGTGGTCGACTACGCGCGTTCGGCTCGCGCGGTCGACGCGCTGATTCAGGGGCAGACGGCGCAAATCGCCGAGCGCTTGAGCGCCGACCTGCGCGACCGGTACGAGGTGGTGCAAGCGAATCTCGCCTTGCTCGCCGACAACGCGGAGACCCAGCGCCTGCTGCAGGCCGGCGGTAATCGGATTCCGCCGAAGGACGCCGACGCGTACTTGCAACAAATCTGGAGCTCAGTCGGTGATGACTTCGATTGGGTTGCGATAACCGATAGCGCAGGCCGCGAGGTCTATCGCCTCGGCGACGCCGATCGCGGCGCCGGGCCCGCACGCTTCATGGTGACGAGGCGGTCGAGCGGCGCGCGAGCCAGCGTCAGCGCAGCGGTTCGGCTCGCGCGGCTCCTGCCGGCCGACGCGTTGGCGTCGCGGTTCGGCCGGGAAGGATACAACGTGATCGTCGACCGCGAGACCGGGCGGTTCATTTTTGGTCAGGAGCACGCGGACGCGCTCTCCGCCGTGCTGCGCCTGGTCGGCGACAGCGCGCGTCGCGTCGGATTCACGGAAGGCGAGACCAAACGCTCGGCGACGGTCGTGCGACTCGCCTCGCCGCCGTGGTCCGTCCTTTCCGTCGCCGCCGTCGACGAATTCGCCGGTCCCTTCGCGTCCATTCGGTCGGCGAATCTCGTCCTCGTTATGTTGACCACGGTCTTCGCGGGCCTCGCCTTCTTCCTGCTTCTTTGGCGCGCGACGCGATCGCTGGGAATCCTCACGCTGGCCGCGGACGCCGTGGGACGCGGCAACCTGCAGCCGTCGTTGCCGCCGAAGAGCCGAGACGAGGTCGGGCGCCTTTCAGCGGCGTTCCAATTGATGACCGACCGAGTGCGCGAGACGATGACGGAGATCGAGCGCAGCCGGCAGATGGCGGCCGTCGGGGAGTTTGCGTCGCAGATCTCGCATGAGATTCGAAATCCGCTCACGTCGATCAAGCTGAACTTGCAAAAGCTCGACCGTGCGAAACGCGCCGGACGACTTCCGCCGGAGACAGACAAGCCGTTGGAGATCACGCTGCGGGAGATCGACCGAATGGACCGTGTAGTGCACGGCGTCCTGCAACTCGGCCGTTCGCGCGCGACGATGCAAGGCCGGATCAACGTCGGGCGCGTCGTACGAGAGACGATCGATCTGGCGTCGCCTCAGCTCGAGCGCAATGGCGTCACGCTGCGCGCGGACACCGCGAACGGCGCCGGCGACGTGTGGGTGCGCGGCGACGCCGCGCTGCTGAGCGGTGCGCTGCTCAACCTTCTGCTGAACGCCGCCGAGGCGGCGCGAGGGGGCGGTGGCGAGATCTTCGTGGACGTCGAGCAAATCGGCTCTGCCGGGCGCGTGACTGTTCGGGACACGGGACCAGGCATTCCCGCGGAACACCGCGAACGCATCTTCGAGCCCTTCTTTACGACGAAGAACGGCGGCACGGGACTCGGCCTCGCCCTCGCGCAACGTACGGTGGAAGAGCACGGCGGATCGCTACGGCTCGCCGAGCCGCCAAGCGGTGCGGCGTTCGTGCTCGAGCTACCGATCGATGCGTCACCGGAGGGATCGTCGTGACGGCTCGTGTTTTGGTGGTCGACGACGACCAGTCTATCCGCGAGACCCTCGAGTATCATCTGCGCGAGTCGGGATACGACGTCACCGCCGCGGCGAGCGCCGAGCAAGCCCTGTCGCGCATCGCGGCGGCTGATCCGTCGTTGTTGATCACCGACGTGCGGATGGGCGGCATGAGCGGCCTCGAGCTGTTGGCGAAAGTGCGCGCGGTGCGACCGGAGACGGATGTCCTGGTGATCACGGCGTTCGAGGACATGCAGACCGCCATCTCGGCGATGAAGGCGGGTGCGGTCGACTATCTCGTAAAACCGCTCGACCTCGATCAGATCGACCTCGTCATCGAGCGTTGTCTGCGCGATCAGCGGGCGCGGCGCCGGCTTGCCCAATACGCGGCCGACGAGGCGGAACCGTACGCGCTCTCGCAACTGGTTGGGCGCGACGCAAAGATGATCGCGATCTACAAGACGATCGGCACGCTCACGCGATCGCGCGCCCCGGTGCTGATACGCGGTGAGACCGGGACAGGCAAGGAAGTGATCGCCCGGGCGATTCATTTCAACTCCGCCGATCTGGAAGAGCCGTTTGTCGCGGTGAACTGCACGGCTGTACCCGAGCCGCTGCTGGAAAGTGAGTTGTTTGGTCACGTCCGCGGCTCGTTCACCGGAGCGATCGGCGATCGCAAGGGCCGGTTCGAGCTCGCCGGACGAGGCACGCTCTTTCTCGATGAGATCGGCGACACCAGTCCGGCCTTTCAAGCGAAACTGCTCCGCGTGCTGCAAGAGCGTGAGTTCTATCCCGTCGGCGGCGAACGTCCCCGCCGCACCGAGGCGCGCGTGATCGCGGCGACGCACCGGGACCTCGAGCGGTCCGTGGCGAGCGGAGCGTTTCGCGAGGATCTGTACTTTCGATTGCGCGTCGTGGAGATCGTCGTACCGCCGCTCAGAGAGCGCCGCGGCGACATCGCTCCGTTGGCGCAGCATCTTCTCGCGAAGGCTGGCCGCGAGTTGCATCGCGAGTCGCTCCATCTCGCGCCGGACGCGGTGCACGCGCTCGAAGCACATGATTGGCCGGGGAACGTTCGTGAGCTCGAGAACACGTTGATGCGCGCCGTCGCGCTGAGTACCGGCGCGACGATCGGCGCGAGCGATCTGTCCATTGGAGCATCGGCGTCGTCGCCCGCCCGAAGTGGCGGCGAACGGGCCGCGACGCTGCAGCAGGTCGAGCGAGAGCACGTGGAGCGGGTGTTGCGCGAATCCGGTTGGAACAAGCGTCAGGCGTGTCGCATCCTCGGCGTCTCGCGGCCTCGGCTCGACCGGCTTCTGGAGCGACACGGCATCGTGGTAACGGAACGCCGCGCCACATAGCAACGCGGTGTTACCCCTCCGTATGCGCCGATCATCGTTGCAGCGCGGCAACTCGGCGCGCATGAAAGAGTTGAGTGAAACGGCCGCGTTGGTCCCGCCGTTGCTTCACCGGGAGCGCATCTCCCGCCTGAGGACATCCATGTCACGCATTTGGTTCCGGCTCGCGCTCCCTCTCTCGCTCGCCACGCCGGTCTTGCACGCTGCCGCCCAACCGCGTGCCGGACAAACGGTCCCACGTTTTCACACCAAGATCCTGGCGACGGACACGCTGCAAATCTCGAGTCCCGCGCTCTCTCCGGACGGCAAATGGGTCGTGTACCACACCTATGAATTCGCGCGATCGAATATCTGGGTTGTGCCGGCGGCGGGCGGTGCGCCGAAACAGCTCACCAGCGGCGACCACGCGGACGTTGGACCGCACTGGTTTCCGTCCGGCGACCGCATCGCGTTCTGGTCTGACCGCACGAAGAGCCTGATGGTGCTGGACTTCGACAAAGCGACCGGCAACGCCGTCGGAACACCGCGTCGCGTCACGCTGGAAGCGGGAAAAGGAATCGCGATCGCTCCGGACGGGGCACGGATCGCGTACATCACGGATCGCGTGCCGGATGGCTCGTTGCTCAAGTGGGTTCCGGCCTCCGGCGGCAAGGCGACGACGATTGCCGAGATCCCGCCGGAGCTCTGGAATCCACAGAACCCGAGCTTCTCACCAGACGGTGCCTGGATCTATTTCACGGCGGCGACGCGCAACAGGCGAATATCGTCTTTGTATCGCGTCGCGGCGTCTGGCGGAAAGCCGACGGTCGTCAATCCCAATCTCACCTTTGCGTCGAACCCGCAGGTCGTCTTTCCACTCGCGGCCGAGCAACAGGTGATCGTCCTCGAGCGCGTCCCGAAGAAGGGCGCCGTGCTGACGTTCGGCGGCGACACGGTGAGCACCTTCACTCTGATGCAGAGCGCCGGCGACGTCGGGCGCGCACCGATGGACGCCAAGAGCTATCTGCTCGTCTACGGGAACATTGTCTCGCCAACGCGGCTCGTTGGGCTGGACGGGCGCGCTCGCACGATCGGGCAAGCCACCGGCCAGGAATGGCCGACGGCATGGTCGCGTGACGGGAAGCGGCTGCTCGTGTCACCGGAGCAGGGTGCAATCGCGATCATGAATGCCGATGGCACCGGTCGCACGGTGGAGCGCATCACTCCCAAAAACCTTTCCATCTCTGAATTCAAAGCGGGCGTCCTGAGCGCCGACTGGCGCTACATGACTCTCTTGTCGGACTCGACCAGGCGCTCGCCGACGCAGATCATGTACATCTACGATCGCGAGACGAAGACGGCGCGTGAGATCACGCGGCATGCCGAACGAAACGGCGTCCTGACAGCGAATGGCGACTGGTTCGGCACCAACCATGGCGAATTTCTATATACGGAAGCCTCGGGAGATCGCGTCGAGATTCACGGCGTGAAACCGACCGGTGAGAACCGACTGATTCGCTCCTTCCCACGAGACGTCGGGAGCAAAGCGAAGTTCGGCATCGACGGCGACAAGATCGCCTACCAAACGCTCGCCGGTGATTCGGCCTCGCTCTTCGCTATCACCGAAGCCAATGGCGAGCCCCAAAAGCTGATGACGATCCGCGGACGCTTCGAAGAATTGGTATGGTCGCCGGATACGAAGACGATCGCGGCGTTCGCCACCACGGGAATGTCCGCGGGAAGGCCAACCGCCGAGATGATTTTCGTGCCGGTTGCGAACCCGACGCAATCGCGCTCCATTCCGCTCGGCGACGGCGGCTATGAGACGGTGTGGTCGCCCGACAGCCGCGCGGTGTTCTTCCTCAAGGCGGACAAGGGATGGACGCAGACGTCCGTCTGGCGCTATCCGGTTCGCGCGGACGAACCGGCGCGAAACGTCACGCAGAACGAAACAAGCATGATCTGGGGATATCAGTTGTCACCCGACGGATCCGTCCTCGCGCTCCCCGCCGAGCAGAATCGAGGGTCGTCGCTGTGGCGCGTCGATCTGACGCAGGCGGCGGCCGCGTATCGCGAGGCGAAGGCGAAAGCGACGCAGGCGTCCAAGCCGTAATCCAGCCGGAGCCTCGTTCGCGCGATTAATCCGCGCGAACGAGGATCAGGAACCGCGACGCTTCCCAGAAGTGTTCGGCGTCGCGGATCTCCAGCTGGCCACGCACGACGTCGGCGCGGGCGCGCGACAGAAATTCCGGATTGTGGTTCGACACGATGCGATACCACGCCGCATCCGGTAGATCGATCTCGCGCACTTGTGACATGTCGAGAGATCGAAATGCGTTGCGCGGCGGGTTCTTCGCCGGCACGAGCGTTTGGCCGGGGCGCCAGAATCCCATGTTCGCGCCGCCGGCCCGCGTCACGACGCCGGCGCGGAGCAACTCCGACTCCGTACCCACCGCGACGTAGACGGCGTTCTCACGGGCGCGCAACGCACCGACGGAGTCACTCAGTACGGAGTTCTCACGCTTGAGTTGCTCCTGCGCGCTCTCCAGCTCGGCGACGCGTGCCGTCAAGCGCTCCAGCTCGGCGCGCTGCTTGTCGATCATCGCCAGCATCGTCTCGATCGATTCGCGAAATGTTGTCGCCTCGGTCTTGAGGCTGTCGTTCTCGCCGAGCAATGCCGTGATGCGCTGTTCGCGTTCGCGAATCGTGGCGTCGGACTGCTCGACGAGCTGCCGGGCACGCGTGATCTTCTCGGCGATGAGCTGTTGAATGTTCGCCGGCTGATTCTCGTTGCCCCCGACGACGATGCGTCGGCTGTCCATCCCGGGAATCGACGACAGTTCGCGCGAGATGGCGTCGATGACATCCTGCGTCTCGCGAACCTGTGCCAGCGCGCTGTCCTTTTCCGCACTCACCGTCTTGAGTCGGGTGAGCTCGCGTGCCAGCGAATCGGCGCGCGAATCGGCGCCGGTGCCTTGCTGTCGAACGCCGCCGCCGCCGCGGGCGCGGGAGTTTCCCCAGCTCCCGTCGAACTTCGAACATGCGCTAATCGCGACGACGACGACGATCGTTTTGGTCAGCGCGGCGCGCCGGCGGATGGTCAGATGAATCATCTTGTGTTCCTCGTTCTCTGGCTTCGACACTTTCACGTCCACGTCGAACGGGTTCTCCGGCGAGCGTCGGCCGCGGGGCATCGCCGGCCGCGCGACAACGCGAGGTGCTCCACGGACCGTGCGCCGCGAGCGCGCGGGCAACGATCGATGCAAAGAGCTCCTTCGCCGCGGGCTGCGCCGCCTTCGCTCCGTCCGGCATCTCGACGAAGATCACGCCGGCCACCGAACAGAGCTCGGCGGGCCCGGGACTCGACGCGGCGAACATGAACGCCGAGACCTGTCGCAGCCCCTGCGAGTCGAGCGTTCCCGTCTTGCCGATGAACCGGTAGCCGCGCGCCGGCAATGCCGCGGCGAGCGTATGCGCGGTTCCGTAGCCGCGAACGACGCCTGTCATCCCTTCGAGCACGGCGGTTCTACCAGGACCGAAGCGCACGCCTTCCTTTTCCGTCGGCGGAAGCTCGGCGCCGCCGACGCGGCGTACGAGACGCAGATCCACGCCGCGCCCGGTGAAGATGCGACTCACGGCGCGCGCGAGCGCGATGTTGCTCCAGTTGTTATCGGTCTCGCCGATCATGAAACCGGCGAGCCGATGGAGGTCACGAAACTCCGGATCGTCGAGCGGGAGCTGCGGCACTTCCGGAGATACGCGCTGCCAAGACGGATTGAGCTTGAGCCATCGGCGCGAGGTGAGCGGCGCCCAGAGCGTCGTGTCATACCGCCCGATCGTTCGCCCAATCTCGGCGTCGAACAGATCGCTCAGGCCGCGGGCGAGGGGCGAGTCGTCGACGCGACGTGTGCCGTCGACGACGCGGAAATGCGGGCGGCTGGCGAAATGCCGGCCGGCGATCGAGAAGCCCGGACCGACGGAGCCGGGCTCCAACGCCGGGAGCTCGTTTCGCCCCGGTTCCGCGGCGCCGAGGAACCCCAGCGTGATTGCGAACAGGTTGTTCGACGTGGGAAGGAAGCAGCTCCAGTCGATCACGCGACGGTTCTGAGTCGGGCAGCCGCGGAAGGGCGATCGCAGCTCGCCGCCGGGCAGGCGCCAACCGGCCGCCGACTGGATGTGTTCCTGCGGATGATCGACGACGAGCGACTCGAGCGTTGGATAGCGCGCCAACACCGCGGAGGCGATGATCGGTTTGATGACCGAGGCGGCGCGGTGACTCCGGAAGCTCGCGTCGAGCGGAGCGTACGCACCGACGCGCACACTCGAGTCGACGTGCGACGCGAGCGCGAGAATGTCGCCGCGCTCCGGATTGACGAGCGTCACCGCGCATTGGCGAACGCCCGTGCACGCACTGTCGAGCCCATGCTGAATCGCGGCTGCCAATGCCGGCTCGAGGGTGAGCTCCACCGGGGCATTCGGGCGGATCGACCCGGGTCGAAAGCCGCGAGCGAGCAGGGTGTCCAATCGCGCGAAGAGCGGTGCTGTCCCCGCTGTAACGACACGCGCCATCTCACCGTTCCGCCAGCGCGCGAAGGACAACGCGGCCCGCGGTACACTGTCTACCACGGACGTCGAACCGCCCTCCACGACAACATCGCCATGCGCCCGCAAGCGGGCACCCGGCCGAGTCGCCGAATCGCCGAGCCGCCGAGAATGCGTCCCCTCGTTCATCACGAGATCGCTGCCACTCGGCGCCGTCGTGAGCTCGCCTAGCCATCCCGTTCGGCCGCTCAGCGACATGGCGATCGTGCAGCCGTCGCCGATTTCCACCTCGTCTCGTCGCGCGCGCAGCCAAGCCCCGCGATCGAGGCAGTGCGGCGTGCGCGATGCGGCGTCGCCATTCGCGGCGCGCACGATTCCCGAGACCAGGGATTCCGGAGCACGCAGCGCGGGCGCGGCAGTCGGCGCGAGCGACAGTTCGCCGTTCGCCGCGAGAATGACGCGACGCGACACGAGGTCGTCGAGCGCGCCCCGGAAGACGTCGAGGCGGAAGGTCTGCTCGACGTCGGCGTGCGTCGCACGCCAGGTGGGCCAGAGCAGGGCGGCGGCGAGGACGAAGGACGCCATGGCGATCCCACCAACCGTCGCGCGTAGACGGCGCATTGGCGCGGTGTACTCGTCATCGCGCTGCGGATCGCGCACCGACTCGCGATCGGCGAGCGGAAAGGCGCCAATCGCCAGTGCAACGATCCAGCAGAACAGCGCGACATCCGCGCCGGAGCGAAGACCAAGGAGCGGGAGGTTTTGCCCGGTGAGCGCGAGCGAGCCGACGTTGGCCGCGATCATGTAATAGGCGGGCACGAGCAGCAGCGCCGCGCAGGCGGTGAGTAGCACCGCGCGCGGTACTTCGACGAACGCTCGGCCGGCGATGACGGCGCCGGCGAGGAGAACGATCGCCAGTGCGAAGTACACGCCAATCAGCGCCGCACCGCCGACGAATCCATGTTCGCTTAACACGAACACCGAGAACGCGTTGTCGGTCACCGCCTCCCGCGCGCGAATCGCGCCCTCGGAAAAGCCAAGCGAGAAGAGGCCGTTGCCACGCGTTCTCCCCAATGCGGCGTGGGAGCGAATCCCCCATTCCTGAATCAGCGTGTTGACGATCTGACGTCCGTGGTCGCGGTCCGCGTAGACGAGTTGCCGCTGGAGAGCGTCCGGCTCGGTCGCGGCGGCATACCGAATACGCGGCGTACTCAATGCAACACGACCTGACTCCAGCTCGGCGGGCGTGACGCGCAGTGCCATCACCCAGACGGCGATGAGACTGACCGTGAGGAGCAGCGGCGCGACGAGCGCGCGTTTCCCCAACATGGCGGCGGCCGCCGTCATCGTGACGATGACGACGAGCAGGAGGAGCTGGAGGAGACCGAGATCGATCGAGTGCCCCGCGAGGAGCGTCAACGCGAGCGCCGACGTCAACAGGATCGCGCGCGTCGACACGCGCCGTCCCTCGGCGTTGAAGAGCAGGCGAATGCGTTGGCGCGTGTCGTGGTGCCAGAGCAGCGTGAGCACTCGCACGACGACGAGCACGGCGACGAGCGCCAGCGCGAAGCCGAGCGTGATCCCGAATCGTCGAACGACGGCGACTCCGGAGAGCGTCAATCCGGCGATGGGCGCGAGCAGGAAGGTCGTCGGCGGGAGCACGTCGTGCCGCGCGTATACGCTTCCCGACACCGAGGCGAAGAACGGCCGGCAAACGACCAATGCGATTGCCAGCGTCGCCAGAATGGCGGCCGCGACGAATCCAAACGAACGAAGGACCGATGCATCCGGCGCGATCTCACTTGCGACGATCGTTCCACCGACGAGAAGGGCGCCAAGCGTGGCGAGTGCGGTTCGCCCGGCGATCGACCGCAGGGCCAAGCGGGGCAGAACTCTCGCGCGAAGCTCGAAGAACCACCACACCGCTGCGACGAGCGCGGCGTGCCCCGCCGCGATCACCCACCACGAAATTCGTCGCGCGAGCTCCAGCTCGACGTAGAACGCGACGAGCACGAGCAGCGTGGCGACGGCGCGAATGAGTTGAACGAGGCCAAGGTCGCCCTGTTCGGGCGGCTCGAGCATCGCCAGCGGGTTCGCCGTCACCGATCGCTTATGCGAGCGCGAGCCAAGGACGTGTTGAACGCCCACAAGCCCACCCGTTGCCGCGACGACGATCGTTCCCGTGAGCAGCGCGATTTGCAGATTTCCGCGCGACGCGATCAATGCAATGAACGGGGCAATGGCGAGAACTGTCGTCCCGAAGGCAATGCGCCTGGCCAGCGGCCTGACCGGATTGGCCGCCAGCGACCACAGCGCGGGCCAGTTCTCGATGAGCGTGATGCACGCCGGCAGCGCGCAGAGCAACGCGATTACCGTCGTCGTAGCGTCGGTGAGGAAAGGCGGCGCCTGAGAAACGCGGACGGCGAGTAGCGCGCGAACGAACGTCAGGGTGTAGGCCAAACCCAGCAGCCCGGTTCGCAGCGCGGGATGCACGGCGCCCCGCGCGCCGAAGGCGAGGATGAGGGCGCCGGCGAACCACAGAATCGAAATCGCAACAATCGGATTGGCCGCGAGGGAGGCGTGGCCGAGCCGGACGACGTGACCGCGAGCCTGCCGCCCGTTGTCGGACGGCCATTGCGTCAACGCGTTCGTCGCGACGCGCGTGCTCGTCCCCGCGTGACGCCACCACCAGCCGCCGTCGGTCGCCTCGAGAACGCCGGCATAGTTCGCGGCGCGAGGACCGAGCGGCCAGTCACCGAGATCGATCAACGGCAGCGTTCCCGGCGCGGCGCGTGCCGAGTCGCTGGCGTTGACGACGAACAGCCGTCGCGCGCCTTCGCCATCCAGTCGCCAGCGCCACGACGCGAGGTGCTCGTCGTACAACACCACACGACGATTTGTCGCCCGGTCGGTGCGGAAGCGCAGCGTGATCGCCCCGCCGCCGCGACCGACCGTCAGCGAGTCTCCGTCGACAACTCCGCTCACCGGGAGCGCCTTACCGTCGACGACGAGCCGGTCCGGTTCGACGCTCGAGATGTAGGCGCGACGCCCCGACGAGAACATCACGAAGCGCGGCGCCGTCGCGAGACCCAACCCGGCTTCCGTGATACCGACGTCCGTGAGCCGGACCTCGACGCGCTTGACGACCGCGCCCGCTGCGTTGGCGACGGACACGACACGGCGGGTACATCGGCGCTGCCATCCCGCTAAACAGGACAACGGCCATCGCGGAGTTCGAGCGGACAAGCGCAGTGTGTCGCGTCCGATCAGCAGGACGGTGGTGCGCGAGCCGATCGGAGCGGCATTGATCGGGCGATCGCCGTCGAAGACCACGGACATTCCCGGTGTCGTCTCGACGCGCAGTCGCGTGAAAGCGCGATCTGGAATCAGCCGGATGAGTGCGTCGCTGTCGGCATCGATCGTCGAGACGTGGACGTCGGCGGCGGGTCCACGTCCGATGAGCAGCGTGTCGGTTGCCGGCGCGAATTGACCGACGACCTGAAAGGTGTCGACCGGCGCCGCGTCACGGTGGCGACGCAGGATCGCGCCCAACATCGCCAACGGCACGATGACCGCGGCGAACGTGAGGACCTGACGTCCGCGCGGTGTCGCCGACATCGAGAGGACCGCGCAGGCCGCCGCGGCCAGCATACACGCTGCCAGCGCGATGGCGAGCGTCATCGGGACGCGTGGCGGCGTCGAACGACGAGCGTATCGAGCGCGCGACGGGCCTCCTCACGTTGAGGCAGGGTCCCGTGCGCGCGGACCCAAGTATAATCCTCGATTACTTGCCGCCGATCGCAGTGTATCATCGGCACGCCGCACGCTCGAGCGCGGATGTAATGCATCGGCGCGAGCGCGCGCGCGCCCGCGGAACCTGACTCCAGCACGCGGCTCGCGCGCGCCCGAGCGGTGTCGGCCCAGCGTGTCAACTCCGCGCCCGACGCCCGAGCGAGACGACGAAATGCCTCCGTGGCGCCGGCGCTGTCGCTTGGCTGTGCTGCGCCCTGTTCGCGCACCTCGGGTGCAGTCAGGCGTTTCGCCACCTCGGGTACCGGCGCGGGCGCGCGTTTCGCCACCTCGGAGACCGGCGCGGCCGCGCGCTTGACGCTCGTGTCGAGCGGCGCGCTCACTTCTCCCGAGCTCGTGGCCGGCGACGGTATTCGCCGTAGCACGGTGTACGTCCCAAATCCCGCCAGGCCGGCGAACGCGAGAATCCCCGTGCGCAGTGCGAGGCCGGGTGAACGGGTCAGCGAGATACTCGTACCAGGCCGCTCACGAACCGCGACGCGCCCGCGCGACACGACCCAGTCGAGGACTTCCGACACATTGATTGGGTCGACCGCGCCTGATGAGAGACCGGCGGACGAGATCGCGAAGTATCGATGTTCCGGGCAGAGGGCCTCGAACCAGCGCGTGACCGACTCGCCCAGCAACTCGCCGAGCACGGTGCGTGCGTCGGCCAGCGCACGCTCGCGCTCGACCGACGACAGGCGATCCACCATGCTCAAGCAGATCGCGACTGGAATGCCGATCTGTTTTCCGCCCGACGCCTCGAGCAACGCAATCAGCTGCGGCAGCAACTCGGCCTGCGTTCGCGAGCGAGCGATCGGTGTATCCACCGGCTCGACGAGCCAGATCAGACCATTGGATTGCGCGGCGCGCCGATGCACGTCGATGCCGTCGAACGACGCCCGGTGTCCGGCATCGGTGACCCATTCTCCCGCCGGATCGACGAGCGACAGCGTGATGGCGTCGAGCTCACGGTCCTTCGTGCGCTTTCGCACGATGAGCTTGAGCGGAGCGGGCGTGCGAACGTCGGTCTTTCGGTAGCCGAGTTGTTGGAGGTCGCGATAGGCCCGCTTCAGCTCTTCGTGCGTGTGTTCGTCGAGCGCGTCACGCGGGTGGGCGGTCCAACGCGCCGTCGTCCGATCAGACAGGCCGAGGCCGTAGAGGGATCCCGCAAACCCGCTCTTGCCCGAGCGCGGAGCGCCCCAGAGGAATACGCTCTCAGCGGTTTGGGGGGGCGGCGCGACTCGGTCGACGTCGAGCGAGTATGCCATGGTCATCTCGCCGTGAGAGAAGTGGAGGGAGCTTCGTCGGGCAGTTCGCGACGGAGGAGCGCGGCGATCGATGAGTTGCCGGCGAGCCGCAGAAAGTTCGTGATGCGTCTCGCGTGTTCCGGCGGAAGCGTCGAGCGCCAGGAGAGGTCGGCTCGCGCGGCGTCGGCCAGGGCCGCGAACGGCGCGGCCGGCCGGATGCGTTCGACGGCACGAAGCGCGGCGGCGGCGAGAAAAAGTCGGCCGCCCACGACGTTCACGTTTGTGCTCTCGGACCACACGGTCGCGGCGATTGCGTCCGCCACCGCGTCGTCGCCGATTTGCTCGACGGCCGCGCATGCGATGCGCAATCGAAGCGCGGCTTCGGCCGGCACTTCGCGCGTCCGCATTCGGGCGAGCCCGGCCACGATCGGCCGGGCGCTCTCCTCGTCGAGACGAACGCCTCGCTCGCCCAGCGCGGCGCAAGCATCGCACACCGCGCCGACCGAGCCGCCGTCGCTCGCCCGCGCGATCGCGTCGCTCAATGCTTCGATCAATAGATCCCGCCGCGTCCGCGCGTCGGCGAGGTCGAGCAGCGCGATCCAAGACTTCGCGAGCAGCATCGACCGCTCTCGCGGAATCACCGCTCGCGCCAGCGCGCCGATGTGTGGCGCCAGCTCGCTCGTCGTCGCGGCGGCGGCGGTGAATGCGGCGGCTGCCGCGACGCCGCTTCCGTCGGGCGACTGGAGGAGCAGTCGCACCCATCCGATGATCTCGGCGACACCGGCGCGCTCGGCGTCTCGTCCGAGCGAGAGCGCGACGACGCGCGCTTCTCCGGCCGCTTGCTCGCTCGGCGTGGCGAGAAGGCGTTTGGCGGCGGCGTCCAATTCTCCCGCCGGCGCGCATCGCTCCCAAAAAGTCAGCAAATCGCGCCGCAGGGACTCCAGCTCCGAGCCGTGGCAGCTCATCCCCGACGCGCCGATCGCACGACGAACGGCGGCGAATTGCAGAATGCTCAAGCGCTGGCCGGCGCGGCGCGACGTCAGCTCGCGACCGATCGGCGCCGAGAGGCGAATCATCTCGCGCACGGCGTCGATCGTCGGTCGCTGGGTGAGTGCCAGATCGACGAATGCGGCGAGGGGTGAGGACGGTGGTTGGCGCGTCGAGCGCTTTTGGTCGAGAGGGGGCGCCGCGTCGGCGGCGATCGCGTCGCGAGGGAGTAACAGCACGGTTGCGTCGGTTTGGCCCGCGCGAGCCGCGAACTTGGCGAGCATGGCGCGACCGCGCGCCGATGTCGGCTCGTCGGGGAGCCAGCCGGCGGCAACGCGGGCGACGATCTGATCGAGCGTGGCCGACGCGATTTTATCCGCGGCGGCGCGCGTCTGGAGGAGCGGTACCAACGCGGTGATCGCGCTCCACCCCGAGGTGGGCGTTCGTTCCACGAGGTCCGCGGCCGCCGCGGCCAATTCCGCCGGCTCGAATGCCGACAGGACTTCTGTCGCCAGCGCGTCGCGCTCCGCGTCCGTTGGCGCCTGAGCGACGGCGGTGAGCGCTGCCACCACATCGGATCGATCGCGGTCCGAGAAGAACCGGTCGAGCCGCAACATTCTCTCGATTTCTGCGAGGAGGCTTTCCGACGAACCGGCGAACGTCGCGATCATGCGATGCGCTCTCGCCAATCGCTCGCGGTCACGCGCCAGTTCGACGAGTGAAGCCGCGGCGCTGAGGGCGGCGGGGGAGATGGCGGCGCGGTCGCGCGGCAGCACGGCGGACCAAGCGGCGTCGCGGAGACTGCCGGCCTGCTGCTCGGCGACGGTCAGCAGCGGAACATGCACCGGCCGGTTGAGCGTGCGGCTTTGAAAGGAGAACCGCTCGCGAAGCTCCGCGGGCAACAAGAGCACGATGACTTCGATGGTCGGGAGCGCCGTTGGCGACAGCCAGAGCACCGGTCCGCCGGCGAGGACCGCCGCCAGAACGTCGGTCAAGGAGTCTTCGTCGAGTGTCGGCATGAGTGCCGCCAACCGCGCGGTCTCGTCGCCGTCGTTGGATGCGACAGGTGGCGGGAGCTCCCCGCCGACTTCGATGGTTCGACTCGAGGATGTCGGTGGAAAGACGCGGAACGGGTTGAAGCGGGCGGCGGCAAACAGCTCGGGGCTTGGCCGCACGACGTCGTAGACGATCGTCAACCGTCCGCTCGAGTCGCGCTGCGCGTTTGTGTAGTAGCGAGCGCAAACCGGTCCCCACTCCGGCGCGACGAGATACGCCGCGGCGTCGTCGAGCGGCGCACCGGGATCACCCATGTCGGGAACGCGGCAGAGTCGGCGAGCGTCCTCGGGGGTGAGCGAAGGCGTGCGTGCCGCAACGTCATAGCGATCGTCGACGAGCCCCCACACGGCGCGCTCGGTGCGCGTCGGTGTCGCTTTCTTTGCGGTCATAGCCCGAGCCTCTCGCTCTCGCGAAGGAGCCAACGGATTGGATGCATGACGTACTTGGGCCGCGGGTCGCCGCGGCCGGCGGTGGCGCGATCGCCGCCGATCGCGCTGAAGCTGAACGCCGATTGATTCGCCAGCCAATCGGTGAGCAAGCGTTGGTCGCGACCGAGCAGCTCACCCAGCCACTCGTTGGGATCGCGTTCCGGATTTGCGGCGCGATCGGCCTGGCTCAGGCAGATCGCGACCGGATAGCGAATGCGGCGCGAGATGTCGTCGAAGCCAGGGACCGAAGCGCCGGCGTCGCGCGCCGCGATCATCGCCTGCTGCACCGAGCGGAGCGCGCCGTCGAAGAAATCCCAATACGGGCTCGCGTTGCTGTGCGTGCTCGGCGGCTGCAGCGGATTGACGACAAGAATGAGTCCGCGCGCGTGGACGAGCTCGGGACGGAGCTCGTCGGGGATCGGACCGGAGAAGAACTCTCCGGGCGCGTCCCAGAATGTGAGGTCGGCGATGTGAGCCGACGGCGGCGTACGTCGTTGAAAGAAGCGTGGGCGACGCGGTGGGAGATCGTAGAGGCGGAACTCCAGGCGCTCAACCGTGCTGGTCTTGGGCAGCGGCTCGCCCGATGCGAAGGTGCGCGCCTTGGCGGCAATCCAATCGGCTGTCGACGCGTTCGCGGGGAGGAGACAGAGCCGCCGGTAGCGCTCATTGTCTTCGTGGTGCTCCTGCCAGAACACCAGCGAGAGGAGGTAGGTCGTCTTGCCCGACAACGGCGCGCCCCATAACACGATGCTACCAGCCATGCGCTCCTCGCGACGAAGGCGGTCCAGCATCTCTACGACACCGAGACGTAAAAAAGTTGCAAGTAGCTGGCCGACGGTCTCGGCGACTCGGCGACTCGGCGACTCGGCGACTCGGCGACTCGGCGGCAGAGAGGCCTTCGGAAACTTTGAAAACGCTCCGATGCGTGACGAACGCGCCCGGTCAGTACGTGAGCTTCGCCGTCAGCCCGATCGCGTTGACGTATTTCGGCAGGGTCCGGGTGTTGTCCTGGCGCGCGAAATAGAGGTCGATCCACGCCGGGCCGTAGATGTGCGCCTCACTGCCGACGCGGCCGCCGACCCGCGCGATCGTCTTGTATTGCGAGTAATAGTACGCCTCGAAGGTGGCATACGGCGCCAGCGCGAGTCCCTTGTCCTTCACTGGCAGGCGTTGAAGATGGAGTCGATCGCGGACGCGGTAGGACCACGCGGTGTTCACGTCGCGGATCTCGAGGCGGCTGCGATTGACCAGTCGGGCCAGTCCGCGAGCCCAAACGGTGTAGGTCCCTTCGCCGACGAACCGATACTCGCGATAGCTGTTGTCGTTCGTGCTGAAGGTGTAGCGGAATCCGCCGCGCAAGTAACCGGCGGGCAGCATCAGGTAATCCTGGTACAGTCCAATCGTGTCTTCCCGCTCGGGCCCTTCGCGGTCGGCGGACGACGACAGCTCGAGGAACGTCCGCTGGTGTACGGCGGGAGTCCAATAGATGTCGAGCTCGGGCCATAGCTCGGTCGCCGGCTTTTGCGCGCCTGCGGCGGCGCCCGAGAAAACCAGAAAGGCCGCGGCGTAGCACCTCGCGCTCACTTCATGGTCGACCGGAGATCGACCAGCGCCTGATCGGCGTCGCCGACGCGAATCAGTCCCAACCGTGGGTATTCCATCTCGAAGATGATGTACACGGCGAGCGAGATCACCGCCGCGACGCCGATGCGGTGAATCCAGTCACGGTTGTCGGTGGCGGCGATCGCGAAGCCGGCCAGCAGGGCGGCCGCGAGCGCGGTCAAGCCGAGCATCACGAAAATCACAAGCGGCGGATGAACTCGACGCGCGAATCGTTCTTCCTCGACGGCGCCGAACATGTCATTCAAGCCGGGCAGGAGCAGCATGCGCGCGGCGTCTCCCTCCTTGGTCACGCATGCCCGTACCGCGCTGGTCCACGTCTCTTGCTGCGCTTGGGCTACGGCCGGCGGTTCGCGAAGCACCTCACGCGTGAACGTGGTCGCGTTGTAGGAAACCAGTAGGGCGTCGACGTACCGGCGGAAAGGAACCCGCACGGAGTCTTGCAGTTGCGAGGGCAGCGCGTCGATGCGTTGCCAAGCCGTTCCGATGGCGTTGACCTCTTTGCCGACGAGCAACCGTCGTTGATCGAACCGAGACGTTGCCCCGCTGAAGGTGAAGCCGATCAACAATCCGAGGAGGCCGAAGATCGCATTGTCCATCAACCCGGAGCCTTCGCGCTTCGCGTGCTCCTTCACCACCTCGGGCCGACGACCGTATCGCCATCCGAGCTCCTGGAAGGCAAGCATGCCGCCGAAGAGCATGACAGCCGCAATGATCGCCAGCGCGCCGGCCTGCCAGATCCTCATCGTCACATCTCCAATTGCATGCGCGCTTGGTAGAACTGCGTGCGGCCCAACAGTCCGAATCGCTTCAGCACGCCGTAGCCATAAGCGAATTCGAGCCGCAGGTTGTCGCTCATGTACCAGTTGAGCATTGGCGTAACGCGCCAGAGCGTTCCGCCCTGGATGGCGCCGTTCGTGAGATTGCTGTACGAGACCTTCAGCACCGTCTCGAATCCGCCGGAGCCACCCTGGATCACCGTTTTCAGCGGGGTGATCCCTCGGAAGTAGTTGCCGACGGTGTTGTAGGTGCGCACTTCACCGGTCGTGTTCCACGTGGCAACCACTTCGCCGCCGTTGAACCAATTGGTGCCCAGTTCGGAGTGCGTTTTCTCCCAGTAGTACTCGCCGCCGACTAACACGCGACCCGGCCGGAAATAGATCTCGGGCCCGAGCGTCATCCCGTTCTGCGCCGGGAAAGTCCCAGTATTGATGAAGTACGGAGCGGGGAAGGCCTCGGGCTTCGACCTGAGCAACAACGAATCGTTGTTCACGTCGCCGACGCGGAAATTCATCCCGAGGTGGAGCAGCGTGCCGACGCTGTCCGATACCAGTGGCACCCAGCCCGCGCGCAGAACGATCTGATTGTTGTAGCTCGAGAACGTCTGCCCTTCGGAGAGCCAATCGGTGAAGGCGCCGAAATTCCAGAACCAGTGTCGGTCCGGCGTGAGGCCGAGCCACTTGATGCCGTCGGCGAGGAGCGGGATCGTGGCGTCGCCGAAAGGAAGGCGCTCCATCGACCAGCCGTCGTAGCCGACCATCACTTTGTTGAGGCTGAACCCTTCCTTGGCGCGCCCGACGAAGAAGTGACTCCAGATCTCCGGCACGGCGACCATCAGTCCCGTCTGCCGAAAGAGCCATTTCTTTTGCGCGGCGTCGTACATCACGCCGATCTGCCAGGAGAACGGCCGGTTCGTGTTGAACGTCCCGCCAAACAGAACGCGCGCGTCGCGCAGCTTGCCCTGCGACGCCAGATTCGGAAACTGTTCGCGGCTCGCGCTGTCCTGGTCGTACCCGATGTAATCGACGAGAACACCGCCGCCGATGCGAAGCGTCGTAAACCCGAGCTTGAAGTGCAGCGCGCTCAGAACGTTGCGGCGCTCCATGTCGGCATCCGCCTCGCCGGCGGTGATGCCACGCGCGATCGACGTATCCGGGGGCGTACCACCCTGGGCTCGTGCCGGCCCGAGCGCTGGCGCGAAGAGAACGAGCGGCAGAAGGAGCAGGAGCTCCTTCTGCCATGGAGTGGTGCGCATCGAACGCGAGCTAGTATTCGTCGAAGTACCGCTGAATCGTCTTCGGGTCGCTCGTCTTGAGCAGCGCCAGACGCAGCAGCACGCGCGATTTCTGCGGGTTGAGGCCGAGTGACGCGACGGTGCCCATCTTGTCGTCGTCCACCTCGACGTTCCGGCCAACCTGTCCCGTCGTCACTCGGCTCGACCGCACGCCGACGATGCCCTTGTGCGCCTGCGCCGAGAGTGCGTCGAGTCCGGCCTTGGTCATGTTCCCGTTGCCGACGCCGGCCACGACGATGCCTTTCGAGCCGTTCGCCGCCGCGGCATTGATCAACGCGCCATCCATGTTTTCCGTGGCCATGATGATGTCGACGCGCGGCAGTACGGTGTTCTTGTCGACGGAAAACTCGGAGCTCAATCCATGTTTCCCGATCGGCGTGCGATACCACTCGATTGTTCCGTAGGCCACCGTACCGATCAGTCCCGACAACGGCGACATGAACGTCTGCACGGCGGTCGTACTCGTCTTGGTGAGCGACGCCGCGCCATGGATCCAATCGTTGAGCACGACGAGCGTGCCCTTGCCGTTCGCGTTCTTGTCGGCCGCCACGGCGACCGCATTGTAGAAGTTGAGCGGGCCGTCCGCCGACAGCGCGGTCGACGGGCGCATCGACGCCGTCATCACCACGGGCTTGTCCGACTTCGTGACGAGATTGAGGAAGTATGCCGTCTCCTCGATCGTGTCGGTCCCGTGCGTGATCACGACGCCGGTCACATCGGGCATCGCCAGCAGCTCGTTCACGCGCGTGGCGAGCTTGAGCCATACTTCGTCGTTCATGTCCTGCGAGCCGATGTTCGAGATCTGCTCACCGCGCAAGTTCGCCAGTTTTCGCGCCTGCGGCACCGCGTTGAGCAATTGCTCGACGCCGACTTGGCCGCTGGTGTAGCCGGCCGTCACGTCGCTCGACGCGGCGCCGGCGATCGTTCCGCCCGTCGCCAGCACGACGACGTTCGGCAGTCGTGGGTCGTTCGGTGGCGGCGCCACCGTGCCGGCGGCCGACTTCGGCTGTTGTGCGACGGCCACCGGCGCGAACATCGCGCCGACGAGCATGAGCCCCGTGACGTGGGCCAGGACGAAACTGGATCTCCGGTGCCGCATCGACATGTGATTCTCCCTGTGCGTTAAACGCCTCCAACTACCGCCCCTGTCCGGTCAACGCGGCCGGGTTCAGGATGTCATCGATCTGCTCGTCGGTCAGGATGTGTTTCTCGCGCACGAGCTCGATGATGCCTTCGCCCGACTCGAGCGCTTCGGCGGCCAGCTCCGTCGCTTTGTCGTACCCGATCACGGGGTTGAGCGCCGTGACCGTCCCGATGCTGGTCTCGAGATAGTGCTTGCAGACTTCGGGATTCGCCGTGATCCCTTCGACGCAGTGCACGCGCAGCGTGCGCGCCGCGTTCACGAACATCACCTGTGACTCGAAGATCACCGCGGCGATCACCGGCTCGAACGCATTGAGTTGAAGCTGGCCGCCCTCCGCGGACAGCGTCACCACGAGATCGTTTCCAATCACGCGATACGCCACCATGTTCGTGACTTCCGGAATGACCGGATTCACTTTGCCGGGCATGATCGACGAACCCGGCTGGGTTGCGGGCAGATTGATCTCATGCAACCCGCAGCGGGGACCCGATGAGAGAAGACGCAAGTCGTTGCCGACCTTGGCGAGCTTGATCGCCAGGCTCTTCAGCACCGACGAATAGAGCACGAAAGCCTGCGTGTCCTGCGTCGCTTCGATCAGGTTGCGCGCGAGCTTGATCGGATAGCCGGTGATCTTCGCCAGGTGCTGCGTGCACTTTTCCGCGTAACCCTTCGGCGCGTTCAAGCCGGTACCGATCGCCGTGCCGCCCATGCTGATCTCGCACAGCACTTTCTTCACGCTCTCGAGCGCCTGCACCTCGTCGGCGAGTGTCTCGGCGAACGCTACGAACTCCTGGCCGAGTGTCATCGGGACGGCGTCCTGCAGCTGGGTCCGTCCCATCTTCACGATGTCCTTGAACTCTTCGCCCTTCGCGCGGAAGGCGTCGATGAGCTTGTTGAACTCGGCGACGATCTCGGCGTTGCCAAGCGCCATGCCGATGTGCATCGACGTCGGATACGAGTCGTTCGTCGACTGCGAGCGATTCACGTGGTCGTGCGGGTCGACGATCTTGTACTCGCCCTTCTGATGGCCCATCAGCTCGAGCGCACGGTTGGCGATCACCTCGTTGGCGTTCATGTTGGTCGAGGTGCCGGCGCCGCCTTGTAACACGTCGAGCACGAACTGGTCGTGCAGCTTCCCGTCGATGATCTCCTGGCACGCCTTGTCGATGGCGTCGAGGATCTCCTTGGAGAAACCGCCGGTCTCGAAGTTGGCGCGCGCCGCGGCTTGCTTCACCATGGCGAGGCCCTTGATGAAGTTCGGGTACAGGCGCAGGGGTACGCCGGAAATCTTGAAGTTCTCTATCGCCCGAGCCGTTTGTACGCCGTAATACGCGTCGGCGGGAACGGCGAGATCGCCGAGGAGGTCGTGCTCGATGCGCGTCTTTCCGGAAGGAGGGGGGGCGGCGGGAGCCTGAGACATCGCGAGCCTCGATGAGAGAGGTGCCCCCGAACACGTCAGCCGCGGCGGCGTTCGTTCGATGGCACGTAAGGCTCACAGGGTACGGTTCGGAACGCCGGCGACACATTGGGCGATGGTCTAACCCCGCGGCGTGCCCCTTCGTCCACTCCCTCGCGCTTGCATGGACCGTTCAGCTTCGCTGCATGACGAAGCCGATGACGGAAGCCGGGCCGCCGCACGACGCACGACCGCCACACCGGCGCCTCCGGATGATCCTACTCATCATCGGCGCCGTGGTGTCAGTGATCTCTTGGATGGCGGTGCTGATCTGGAATGGCTGCGTGCGCTACTAACAGAGCTCTGCGACCTACGGCGAAGCCATGCGCTTCTTGCCGACACGAATCGTGCTCTCGAACAGGTCGAAGATTCGCGTGTACTCGTCCGTCCAAGAATCGGGACGAACGAAGCCGTGGTCTTCGACCGGGTACGGCGCAAGCGACCAATTCTTCTTCCCGAGCTCGATCAGTCGCTGCGTGAGCCGCACGATGTCCTCGAACTCGACGTTGGTGTCGACCATGCCGTGCAGCATGAGCAGTGGATCTTCGAGCCCTTCGGCGAAGAAGATCGGTGAGGACCGCCGATACGCGAGCGTGTCCTGCTCGGGCAGGTTGAGGATTGCCGCGGTGTAATTGTGGTTGTAATGCGCCCAGTCCGTCACGCTGCGCAGCGCGGCGCCGGCGCCGAAGTACTTGGGCTCGGTGAACAGCGCCATCAACGTCATGAAGCCGCCGTAGCTCCCCCCGTAGATGCCGACTCGCTCCGGATCGATACCGTAGTTCTTGCGCAGGTACTTCACCCCATCGACCTGATCTTGAAGATCGCGCCCACCCATCCATCGGTAGATCGCGGTGCGCCAATCACGGCCATAGCCCGCCGATCCGCGGTAATCGAGATCCATCACGGCGTAGCCCTTCGAGGCGAGATACTGATTGAACAGGAACTCGCGCGGATAGGAGCTCGTCCAGTAGTTCATCACGTTGTGCAGATAACCGGCGCCGTGCACGAAGATCACGGCGGCGCCATTCGGCTTCGCGTTCATCTCGCGCGGGCGGAAAATGCGCGCGGGCACCTGAATGCCATCGGACGCCGGCACCATCACGATCTCGGGCTTCATCCAATGAAAGGCGAGGAACGCATCGGTCGGCGACGTCGTCACCTGTCGCATCTCCGAGCCCGGCGTGCTCGACGCGATGAAGAGCTCGGGCGGGCGAGAGGTCGTCGAGTAGATGTCGGCGATCATCGACTCATCGGGCGAGAGTGTCACCGCGTGCCCGCCGACCGGGCCCGTGATCTTCACCCGTGCGCCGCCGTCGACCGACATCTTATAGAAGTGTGACTCGAAGGGCGATTGCTCGCTCGTCGTGAGGAAGAAGCTCTTTCCGTCGCGCGAGAGCGAAACGCCCGTGACTTCCCACTTACCCTTCGTGAGCTGTCGCCGATCGCCGCCGTCGACGCCGATCGAGTAGAGGTGGGCGTAGCCGTCTGCCTCGGACACGTAATACGCGCGCCGCCCGCCGTCGAAGAATCCCGCGCAACGATTACATGGTCCGCCGACCCAGGCGCTGTCGTGCAACGTCTCGAGCAACGTCGCTTTGCCGGAGTCCGCGCTCACGGCGTACAGCCATCGATCCTTGAAATCGGCGCTGTTGGAAAAGACCAGCGCGGCTGTCCCAGTTTCATTCCAGCCGACGACGTTCGACGTCGTCGCGCGTCCCGGTGGACTGACGGTCACCCACTTCACGTCGCCACTCGGCAGCGACATCAGCCCTATGCGAGTGACACCGGCCGGCGCGTCGCCGACTTTCGGACGTCCGTTGATCTCCTCGACATACCCACTCGACGTGACCCATGAGGGAACGAGTGTCTGCGTCGCCGTCGTTGTGGATGGCGTGATCACGGTGAGCAACGCCGCGTGCTCCGACGGCGCGACGACGAGACCTCCGACGCGGTCGGTGCCGGTGAGGGAGAAGGCGCGAACGCCGATTCCGGCATCGCCATCAGTGGCGCCGCCGCCGCCGCCTCGCCCACCTCGTCCGCCGCCGCCGCCGGCGCGACCGCCTTGAGCGCGATTCACGCTATCCTGAAATGCTCGATCGCGCACGACCTGAAAGAGTGTCTTCTGCTGCGCCGCGAGGACGCCGCGTTGTGAGCTCGCGTCGTTGCTACGTCCCGCGTCGTTCAACGCGCCTCGCCCTCCTCGCCCACCGCCGCCTCGGGCGCCGCCGGCTTGTAGCACGGAGCCTTGCGCGGAATCCGCGCTGGCGAGGCGGATATCGGTCAGTTGTCTCGTCGACGTACTGTCCAGCGAGAGTGCGAAGGCGTTGTTGCCTTCCGTATAGAGCACGTCGCGGCCGCCCGCGCTGAAGCCCACGTTCGTTTTCGGAACAGTGGATCGGGTGAGGACGCGGCGCGCACCACTCCCGACGTCGACGATGGTGATCGTACCGCCGGTTGCAACGAGGCGAGTCCGCCCATCAGGTGATGGTCGTCCGGCGTCCGCGAAGACCGGTTCCGGCGCGCCCTGAAGGACACGTTCGGGCTTTGCCCCGGGGGCGGTGCTGACGCGGAAGATGCGAGCCGGCAAGCGCCAATCGGATCCGGGCTCGAGCCACGTGAAGTAGACCCATTTCCCGTCGAGCGTCCACCGCACGTTCGCCGGTTCGCGGCCATAGATCTCCGGACCGCGCATGATGTTGGCGATCGTGAAGTCGAACGCCGGTTTTTGTTGCGCGACCAGGCCGGCGGCACCGCCGACGGTCAACGCGCTCGCGAGAAGGAGGTTGCGGGTCTGCATCGTGGGCGACGTGGGAGGGAAGGGTACGGCGGAGGCCGTCTCTGTCGCGGGCTCCGCGGCAATGTTAGCTTAACTCCCACGCGGGCGTAATTCAGTTGGTAGAATGCCAGCTTCCCAAGCTGGACGTCGTGGGTTCGAGTCCCATCGCCCGCTCCTTGGTTGGTCGAATTCGAAGTACCATTTGGCCCGGCGCCGCGTCCGAGAGGATCGCGGCGTTTTCCATTTGCGGCACAGAGGGGGGTACGACTGTTCGGCGTCAAGAATTGGAACTCAACCGGTACTCACCTTCGTGCTCTTGAGGATTCGCACGACGCACCGGTCCGCGACCGATCTTGGATTTCTTCTTCACAAGAATCCAGCTCGCGTTCAGTCCTTCCAACACGTCTTCCTACGCGTTCTGGATGACCAGATCCCCGACTCGGGGCCGCGGATCCTTCGTCGGGCGTTCCCCGATGTCCAGGACACGAATCCCCGCAATGTTTCCTGGCATGGTGAATTCGCCTGCGAAAGCATGGAGAGCCGGTATGATGGGGCGTCGATCAACGCGACGGCGAAGGGACCGTCGTCGTGCAGACATCCGGCGATCCGGGCGATCGTCGCCGCGCTGCAACAGCACGCCGCGGAGGTGACCGACCTCGTGAAACGCGGCATGGACGCGATGCACGAAGCGATGATGAAGAACATGCATGGCCTGCCCGGCCCGCGCGGCCGAGGCAACCCATGATTCCTCGGCACGCGCCATCGCCCGCGTGGCCGCGAGGCGCCCGTTGACATGGCCACTATATGACTATATAGTCATATAGTCATCGAACGCTTCACGACTCAAACGAGGTCCATCGCCGCATGAACCGACTCGCGACTGCCGCCAACGCCGGCCTCCTGGTGTGTGCGCTGGCCAACGCGCGTGCCCAGTTGACGCTCGCCGACGCGATCCGGTCCGCCGACCGCTCGGGCTACGGCAACCGCATTGCCGCGGGCCAGGTCGCCACCGCGACGGCGCAATCGCTCGCGCCCCTCAAAGGCGTACTACCCGCCGTCCGGATCGAGGCGGGCTACGTCCGGACTACCGATCCGATTGGAGTGTTCGGCTCGACCCTGCGCCAGCGGACGATCGGGCCCGCGAACTTCGACCCGGATCGCCTCAACCACCCTGGTGCGGTCGGCAACTTCCAAAGCGGCGTGGTCGTCGAGCAGCCGCTGTTCAACGGTGACGCATGGGCGGGACGCCGGGCCGCGCTGAACGCGGCGGAGGCCGTCAGCGCCTCGGCGGATTGGACGCGCCTCTCGACGCGGGTCGACGTCATTCGGGCGTATTACGGCGCGGTGCTCGCCACGGAGCGCGTCGCGACCCTCACGTCGGCCGCGCGCGCGGCCCACGCGCACGTCGCGCAGGCCGAAGCGATGGTGCGGCAGGGGCTCGTCACCAAATCCGATGCGCTGCTCGCGTCGGTCCGCGCGGGCGACATAGACGCACAGCTCGCCGACGCCGACGGCGGAGCCGCGACGGCGCGCCGGCAGCTCGCCGTGCTCCTGGGCGGTGAGGGAGCGCAGGACCAGTCGATCCCCGCGCTTCCGCCGTCGCTGCCCGATGCCGATCGCATTCGCGCCGTCGTCGCGCCGGATACGGAAGCGATTGTTTCGGCCCCTCGCGCCGACGTGGCCGCCGCGTCGCGTGGCGCGGATGCCGCGCACAGCGACGCGCTGCGCGCCCGCCTCGCGTACGTGCCGCGGATCAACGGGTTTGCGCGCTACGACTGGAATTCGCCGGCGCGCCTCTACGCCGGCGACCGGAATTGGACCGTCGGAGTCATGGCATCATGGAACCTGTTCGCCGGCGCGGGCGACGTCTCCGACGTGCGCGCCAGCGGCGGCCGTGTCGCCGCAGCACAAGCCGAAGCCGCGGCCGCGGTGGCGAACGCGCGTCTCCAGGCGGAACTGACCCGCACCGCGCTCACGGTCGCCCTCACTCGGCTCGCGCTCGCCGAACGCGCCGTGACGCAGAGCGCCGAGGCGCACCGGATCGTCGCTCGAAAATATGAAGGCGGGCTCGCCACCGTCGTCGAGCTCCTCGACGCGCAGGCCACGGAAACGCAAAGTGCGCTCACGCTCTCCCACGCTCGATGGAGCACCATCGTAGCCGCGGCGGAGCGCCGACTCGCGGTCGGGCGCGATCCGGCATCACTCACCGCGCTCGAAGCCGCACGGTCGGTCGCGGCATCATCCGAATACTGATCAGAGAATCCGAAACTCAATGAAACCCTCATCGACACTCGTCGTCGCCGGCAGCGCGCTCGTGATCGCCGCGACGGGCTGTTCCTCGCCGAACCAGGAATCGACCGTGGCGAGCGCGACACGCCCGGACGCGACGGTCTACCTCGTCAGCGACACCCTCGTTCAATCGGCCTTTGAGGCATCCGGCACCGCGGCGGCGCTTCGCCAAGCGACGCTAAGCACGAAGCTCCTGGGCTCCGTGATCGAGGTGTTCGTCAAGGAAGGCGACGCGGTCGCCGCGGGGCAGCCGCTCGTGCGGATCGATGCGCGCGACCTATCGGCGAAAGCCGATCAGGTCGCGGCGTCGATCGCCGAAGCGGAAGCGATGCAGCGCGACGCGCTCACGCAGGCCAAGCGCATTCGGGCGTTGTATGCGGACAGTGCCGCGACGCGCGCGCAACTCGACGCGGTAGAAACGGCCGTGGCGCGAACCGACGCCGGAGCGCGTACCGCGCATGCCGCCGCCGCCGAGCTCGAGGCCGCGACGTCGTACGCGACGGTTCGCGCGCCGTTCGCCGGAATCGTCACCAAGCGCTTCGTCGATCCTGGGGCGTTCGCGGCTCCCGGCGCGCCGCTCGTCTCCGTGCAGGACGGACGGACGCTTCGGATCACGGCCAACGCGACGCCCGACGTCGCGCGCGCCGTTCAGCGCGGTGGCCGCATCGACGCCATCGTGGAGGGACGGCCGATGAGGGCGGTCGTGGAAGGTGTCGTGCCCGCGGCGGCGGGAAATCTCTACGCGATCAATGCGCTGGTGGCCAATCCGAATGGCGTGATGCTTCCGGGAAGCACGGCAACGCTCTTCATCCCGTTGGGTACGCACGCCGCGATCGTCGTACCACAGGCGGCCATCATTCGGCAAGGGGATCTCACCGGTGTCACGATTCGCACCGCGGAGGGCGACGCGACGCGATGGGTTCGCCTCGGCCTGACGGTTGGCGCGATGGTGGAAGTGAACGCGGGACTGCGCGCGGGCGACCGCGTCGTTGTCCCGAACAACGGCGCCGCGACCGTCGCGGCGGGGGGTTGAGCCATGGGAATCGCCGGCCGGATCGCGCAGGCATTCCTTCGGTCCAAGCTCACTCCGCTCGTCACACTCGCGTCGCTGGCCGTCGGGCTCCTCGGCATCCTTGCCACGCCGCGCGAGGAGGAGCCGCAGATCTCCGTTCCGATGATCGACGTGATGTCGGCGCTGCCCGGGATTTCGCCGAAGGAAGCGGAGAACCTGCTCGCGCGCCCGATCGAGCGGCGCATGCTCGAGATCCCGGGTGTCGAGCATGTGTACAGTATGGCAGGCGACGGCTATGCGATCGTCACCGTTCGGTTCAAGGTTGGTGAGGATCAGGAACGCAGCGTCACGAAAGTGCAGGCGAAGCTCGCCGCCGCCGCCGACGACGCGCCACCGGGCGCGCTGCCGCCGGTGATCAAGCCGCATTCGATCGACGACGTTCCGGTGCTGGGCCTCACCGTACACTCCGCCGCCTACGACGCGAACATGTTGCGTCAGCTTGCCGTGCATCTCGAGGACGAGATTCGCACGGTCCCGGATGTCGCGACGACGTTCGTGGTCGGCGGACAGCCCAAGCAGTTCCGCGTGATGCTCGATCCCGCTCGACTCGCGGCGAGCGGTGTGACGCCCGGCGAGGTTGCGGCGGCGCTCAGGGGCGCCAACGCCCGGCTCGAAGCCGGCGAGCTCGCGTCGGCGGGACAGGTGTACCGTGTCGACGTCGGCGCGCCGCTGTCGACGCCGGCGGAGGTGAGCAGCGTCGTGGTCGGCGTGCGCGGCGGAGCGCCAGTCTACCTGCGCAACGTGGCCGACGTGACGGATGGTTTCGGCGAGACCACCACCTATGTCTCGCACCACGGGCGAACGGGCCCGGCGGAGGGCGCGGTAACCATCGCCGTGGCGAAGCGACGCGGCGCGAATGCGACCGCGGTGACGCACGCCGTCATGGAGCGGGTAAACGCGGCGGCCGACCGGCTCGTGCCGCGCGACGTGAGCATCGATGTCACCAGGGACTATGGAGAGACGGCCGGCGAGAAAGCGCGCGAGCTGATTCTCCACCTCCTCATCGCAACGGTCTCGGTCACGCTGCTCATCTGGCTCTTTCTCGGCTGGCGCGAGGCGGCGGTCGTCATGGTTGCCGTGCCCGTGACGTTGGCGCTCACGCTCTTCGCCTACTACACGCTCGGCTACACGCTCAATCGCATCACGCTGTTCGCGCTGATCTTCTCGATCGGCATCCTGGTGGACGACGCCATCGTGGTCGTCGAGAACATCTACCGACACATGCGCATGGGCGACCGGACGCCGGAAGTCGCCGCGATCGAGGCGGTCGACGAGGTTGGAAATCCGACGATCCTCGCCACATTCACCGTGATCGCCGCGATCCTGCCGATGGCGTTCGTGTCGGGGATGATGGGTCCGTACATGCGGCCGATCCCGATCGGCGCGTCGGTGGCCATGCTGGCGTCGCTCGCCGTTGCATTCATCGTGACGCCGTACCTCGCGTATCGCCTGCTCAAGGGGCGGGTGGCGGCGACGGCGCGGCCGCACGACCGGGCACACGAGGAGGAGGAAGCATCGCGATTCGCCCGTCTCTATCGGCGCGTCATGACCCCGCTCATGGACCGGCGCCGGACGAGGCTCGCGTTTTACGGCGGCGTTGCCGTGCTGCTGCTCGTCTCGATGGGCCTGGTGCTCGTGAAGGCCGTGAAAGTGAAGATGCTCCCGTTCGACAACAAGAGCGAGTTCCAGGTGGTGCTCGATCTGCCCGAAGGAACCACGCTGGAGACGTCGAACGCGTTGGGAGACGAGATCGCCGGCTATCTGCGTCGGGTGCCGGAGGTGAAGAGCACCGAGGTGTACGCCGGAACGGCCGCGCCGTTCAACTTCAACGGTCTGGTGCGGCACTACTTTCTCCGCGCCGGCTCGAACGTCGCCGACGTTCAGGTGAATCTGGTGGGGAAGGGAGAGCGCTCCCGGCAGAGCCACGAGATCGCCGTGGCGGTGCGTCCGGGCATCGACTCGATCGCGCGAAGGTATCACGCCTCGGCGAAGGTGGCGGAGATTCCTCCCGGTCCGCCGGTATTGTCCACGCTCGTGGCGGAAGTGTACGCGCCGAGCGACTCGGCGCGGCTCGAGGCGGCACGCCGGGTGCGAGAGGTATTTGAGACGACGCCGGGCGTCGTCGATGTGGACTGGACGGTGGACGCGCCGCAGCAGCGAAGCACCTTTCGCGTCGACCGCGTGCGCGCGGCGGACGCGGGCGTGAGCGTCGAACAGATCACGCAGACGCTCTACCTCGCGCTGTCGGGCACGGGCGTCGGAATTGCCGCGTCGCCTACGGCGCGCGAAGGCGCGCCGATCGTGCCGCGGCTCCCGCTCGACCGGCGCTCGTCGATCGACGCGCTCCTCGCGCTTCCGATCGCGACGAGCTCCGGCCCGCAGCCCCTGGCCCGGTTCGTCACCGTGGTTTCCGGCGTGATCGAGAGCAGCCGTGTGCGCAAGGATCTCCGGCCGGCGATCTACGTCACCGGCGACGTCGCGGGCGCCATCGAGTCGCCGGTCTACGCGATTCTGGCGATGAACCGGAAGCTCGACGCGATCCGCGTGAACGGGGCGCACATCGGACGCTACAACGCGGTGCAGCCGTCGAGCCTGAGCGAGACGGCGATCAAGTGGGACGGCGAATGGCAGGTGACGATCGAGGTGTTTCGCGATCTCGGGCTCGCGTTCGGCATCGTGCTCGTGCTGATCTACGTGCTCGTCGTCGGGTGGTTCCAGTCGTTCAAGATCCCGCTCGTGATCATGGCGCCGATTCCACTGACGCTGATCGGCATCCTGCCCGGGCACGCGGTCAGCGGGGCGTTCTTCACGGCGACGTCGATGATCGGCATGATCGCGCTCGCCGGGATCATCGTACGCAACTCCATCCTGCTCGTCGACTTCATCCAACTCGCCGAGGCCCGCGGGCGTTCGTTGCGCGACGCCGTCCTCGAGGCGGGCGCCGTTCGCTTTCGTCCGATCGCGTTGACGGCCGCCGCGGTGGTCGTCGGCGGCCTGGTGATGGTGCTCGATCCGATCTTCCAGGGACTCGCCGTGGCGCTGATGAGCGGCGCGGTCGTCGCCACGCTGCTCACGATGGTCGTCGTTCCAATCCTCTACTGGGACCTCCGCCGCCGGGAAGCGGCGGCGCGTCCCGCACCCGAGCTGCCATATGAAGATGCTCATGGTCGTCTACAGCGGGGCGGAGCCGCACCGCGTCACGTCGCTGCTTGACCGGTATCATGCCGGGGGTTACACCGCATTTCGCAACGCGCACGGGTCGGGAACCACCGGGCGTCGCGACGGCTCACGGGCCTGGCCCGGAGATGCGACGCTCGTCGTGAGCGTCCTGCCGGCGGAACACGCCGACGCGTTGGTCGAGCTGTTTCGCTCCGAGACGGCGAGGCTGCCTGCCGGCGACCGGCTGCACGTCACCGTACTTCCGACTGAAACGTTCTTTTGAGGAGAGGAATCCTTCACATGTGCAACGATCGAATCATTCGTCGCTTCGCCGGGGCATTCATCCTGGCGTCGGTAGCGCTGGCCTGGTGGGTACATCCGGCGTGGCTGCTGTTCACGGCGTTCGTCGGCGCCAATCTGTTGCAGTCGAGCGTCACCACCGTCTGTCCACTCGAGCGCATGCTTGGTCACTTCGGTCTGTTCAACTGTCGGAGAAGCGGCGGAGCCTAAGCTGGACGTCGTGGGTTCGAGCCCCACCGCCCGCTCGGCCGGCCGTCTCCGCCGACCGGGCCGCGCGCTACCCCAACGCGTACGCGTGCTTGAGCCACCGTCGCACCTCCGCGTCAACATCCTTTGGGGCAGCCAGACGTATCTCGAGATGCCAGCGATTTGCGGAGGTCTGTTCCGCGCGGTGAATGCGCGGACTCACGATGGGGTGGTCGGACTTGAGCGTGAGCACCAGCGCGTCACGCCGCGTCGCGACCCCGGCGAACGCTGATTCGCGCATCAGGTGAATGGATGTCTTTTTCGGCTCTTCGCGTACAGGACCGAGCTTGTGCGCGGCGACGAGCAGTGCCTCGTACGTCTGCTGCACACTTGGCCCCGATTTCGTGAAATGACGCGCGACGCCTGGCGTCACGGGAGCCGTCCGGCGAAGAGTCGCGTCATGCACGAATCTTTGCGCCACCGACCCATTTGGCAAGCCGAGCGCGAGGTGGCCCACAATCTGCGCGAGACCAAGCCCGTCCGAGCTGAGGTGTCACCGTGCCGCCAAGAAAGCGTGGTCAGCGTCACCTCGGCGAACAGGGAGACGACGAGTTCTCCGTCGCTCGCGGCAAGGGCAGCTACCTCTTCGACACGCGCGGCAAGCGCTACGTCGATTTCGTGATGGGGTGGTGCGTCGGGAACTTCGGGTGGGGCGATCCGGAGCTCGAGCGACGCATCGCGCGCTATCGCGGCCCCGACTACGTGTACCCTGACTACCGATATCCTCCCTGGGAGGAGCTCGCCGGGCTCCTCTCGCGCATCGCGCCGGGTGACCTGACCAAGTGCTTTCGCGCGACCGGTGGCTCCGAGGCAGTCGAGCTCGCGATCCAGGCGGCGATGCTGCACACCAAGCGGCACGCATTCGTCTCGCTCGAGGAGAGCTATCACGGCAACACCTTCGG
>DATLPC010000035.1:0-17283 GCA_035535975.1 Gemmatimonadaceae bacterium
CAGCATCCCGTCGGCCGGCACTTCATCCAGATCTGCACGACGTCGCCCTGCAACGTGTGCGGCGCCGAAGCGGTCGTCGACGCGTTTCTCAAGCACACGGGCTGCTTCGAGCTGGGCCAGACGTCGCCCGACGGCAAGTACACGGTGATCGAAGTCGAGTGCCTCGGCGCCTGCGGCTTCGCCACGCCGATCATGATCAACGAGGACTTCATCGAGTCGGTGACTCCGGAGAAGGTGCCGGAGATTCTCTCCGGGCTCGCCTGACGCATGGGATATCCGCACGCACCGCACCGTCGCGAAGCGCTCGTTCTCTCCAAGCATTTCGGGGAGAAGGACGCCGTCACGCTCGCCGGCTGGAAGAAGCGCGGCGGCTACGCGGCGCTCGAAAAGGCGCTCGGCATGCCGCCCGCCGACATCGTGAACGTCGTGAAGGACTCCGGGCTCCGCGGGCGCGGCGGCGCCGGATTCCCGACGGGTCTCAAGTGGTCGTTCATGAAGATCGGCGACGGCAAGCCGCACTATCTCTGCTGCAACGCCGACGAGTCCGAGCCGGGCACGTTCAAGGATCGCGAGATCATGCGGTGGACGCCGCACGCGCTCATCGAAGGGTGCGCGATCGGCTCGTACGCGATTGGCGCCGAGACCTGCTACATCTACATCCGCGGCGAGTTCACCGAGCCGATCGCGCGTGTAGAGTCGGCGCTCAAGGACTGCTACGCGGACGGCACGCTCGGCAAGAACGCAATGGGCAGCGGGAAGACGGTCAATGTCTACGTCCATCGCGGCGCCGGCGCGTACATCTGCGGCGAAGAGACCGCCCTCATGAACTCGATCGAGGGCCGCCGCGGCAATCCGCGTATCAAGCCGCCGTTCCCGGCGGTGTCGGGCGTCTTCGCCAAGCCGACGACGATCAATAATGTAGAAACCCTGGCCGCGGTGCCTCACATCCTGAACAACGGCGCGGCGTGGTACAAGCAGTGGATGCGCGCCGACAACCCGAAGAGCACGGGCACGAAGCTTTATTCGGTTTGCGGGAACATCCAGCGGCCGGGCAACTATGAAGTGCCGATGGGCTTTCCGTTCAAAGAGTTCTTATACGATCTCTGCGGCGGTCCGCTCCCCGGCCGCAAGTTCCGGGCGATCATCCCCGGCGGGATCTCCGTGCCGATTCAAACGGTCGAGGAAGCCGAGGCGAGCCTGATGGATTACGAGGGCTTCGTCGCGCAGGGCACGATGCTCGGCTCGGGCGGCGTGATCGTCATCGACGACGCCCAGAATCTCGTGAAGCAGATCGCCCGCGCGGCGCGCTTCTTCGCCCACGAGAGCTGCGCGCAATGCACGCAGTGCCGTGAAGGGACGGCATGGACGACGAAGATTCTCGAGCGGATCGTGGAAGGCGAGGGCACGACGGAAGACCTCGACACGCTGCTCGAGATCGCCGAGAACATGACCGGCAAGACCATCTGCGTGTTGAGCGACTCGTGCGCGACGCCGGTCGTGTCGGGGCTCAAGAAATTCCGTGGGGACTTCGAGGCCTTGATCAAGAAGCGAAAGCACCATCTCGTCCCGGCGGTCGCATGACAGTTGTCATCCTGAGGGAGCGAAGCGACCGAAGGACCTACTGTGCCGTCTTCGAACCTGGCCACAAAACCCAGAAAGTAGATTCTTCGCTTCGCTCAGAATGACAGACTTCGTCAATCTCACCATCGAAGGCCGGCAGGTAACCGTGCCCGCCGGCACGTCGATCCTCGAGGCGGCCAAGCATGCCGGCATCCTCGTTCCGCACTACTGCTATCATCCCGGACTTCCCGTGGCCGGCGTATGCCGCATGTGCCTCGTGGAAGTGGAAAAGGCGCCGAAGCTCGCGCCCTCGTGCGCGACGGCCGTGGCGGAGGGACAAGTCGTCCACGTGCACTCGGAGAAGTCCGTCGAAGCACGAAAGGGTGTGCTCGAGATGCTGCTCATCAACCATCCGCTCGATTGCCCAATCTGCGATCAAGCGGGTGAGTGCGAGCTCCAGGACTACACCTATCAGGAAGGCCGCGCCGAAGGACGCTATCGCGATCCCAAGCGATTCAACCCGGTCGAGGATTTCGGCGGCGACGTCATGTACACGCCCAACCGCTGCATCCTCTGCACGCGGTGTGTCCGCTTCATGGATGACGTCGCGCACGACCCGGTGCTCAACGTGAGCGAGCGCGGCGATCGCGCGGTGATCGGCAAGTTCGAGGGGCGCGACATGACGCATCCGTGGGCGGGGAACGTCATCGATTTGTGCCCGGTCGGTGCCCTCCTTTCGAAGGACTCGCTGAATAAGGCGCGCGCGTGGGAGCTCGATCGCACCGCGTCGGTGTGCACGAGCTGCTCGCAGGGCTGCAACATGATCGTCGAGACGCGCGACAACATGGTCGTGCGCCTCCGTCCGCGGCCGAACGATGAGGTCAACAAGTACTTCATGTGCGACCACGGTCGCCTGAACTACCGTTGGATCAATCGTCAGGACCGCATCGACGTGCCGCTCGTGCGTCGGCAGGAAGGCCTCGGCAGCATCGATTGGCAGATCGCGATCGGCGAAGCCGCTGACCTGCTGCGCGGAAAGCGGGCGTTTGTGCTGGCGTCGCCGAATCTCTCTAACGAAGCGCTCTATTTACTCGCCGAGCTGGCGCGGCGGACCGGCGGCTCCGGCGCCTACCGCGTGGCCCAGGGCGACGAAGCTCCGCTGCCCGGCGTCGAGGATCTCTCGTTGCGCGCCGACCGTGCCGCGAACGCGCGCGGCGCCGAGTTGTTCGGGTTCGCCCGCAGCGACAATCCGCTGTCGAAGCTCGGGTCTGGTGACGTGCTTGTCGTCGCGGACGAGGAGCTCGCCGGCGTCGACGCGCCGAACCTCGCCAACGCGGCCGGCATCATCGTCATCGGCACTACGGTACCGCACTGGGCGCTGCATCTCGCCGCCGTCGTGCTGCCGATCGCGAATTTCGCGGAAGAGGAAGGCACGTTCACGAACCTCCGCGGACGCGTGCAGCGCTTCCTGCAAGCCCGCGCTGCACCGGGCTTCGCGCGTCCGAGCTGGTACGTCCTGTCCGACTTGCTGCGCGCCCTCGGTGCGTCGGTCGACTTCTCATTGGCGAGCGACGTCTTCGGCTCGCTGGCCATGGCGAACGCCGAGTTCTCCGGAATGTCCTACGACGCACTCGGCCTCAGGGGACGCGCGATCGCCAGCGCTTCGCGCGCTGAGGCGACCGTATGATCGTGCTCACTCTGCTCCAAGCCGCGGCGGCGGGTGACGGACTCGTTCACGGGGCCCAGCCCGACAGCGGCGGCGTGTGGTTCTTGGCCACGTTGATCAAGATGCTGCTGACCTTCACGATCTACATGGTCGGCGTGATGTTCGTCATCTGGGCCGAGCGACGCATCTGCGGCTTCATCCAGGATCGCCTCGGGCCGAACCGAGTCGGCCCCGCCGGACTTCTCCAGTCCGTCGCCGATGGGGTCAAGAACATCATGAAGGAGGAGACGTACCCCGGTCAGGCGTACCTCCCGCTTTTCGTGCTCGCCCCCGTGATGTCGTTCCTACCCGCGCTGCTCACCTGGGCGGTCATCCCGTACGGCGCGCCGTGGCAATCCAAGTGGGGCACGATCGACATGGCTCTGGCGCCGTTGCCGATCGGCTTCTTGTACATCCTGTCCATCTCGTCGCTCGGCGTGTACGGCATCGTGCTCGCCGGGTGGGCGTCGAACAGCAAATACTCGCTGCTCGGCGGTCTCCGTTCGAGCGCGCAGATGATCTCGTACGAGATTTCGATGGGGATGTCTACCATCCCGGTGTTGATTCTGGCCGGCAACGTCTCGCTCAGTCAGATCGTGCA
Organism: Gemmatimonadaceae bacterium; assembly: GCA_035535975.1. Lineage (GTDB taxonomy): Bacteria > Gemmatimonadota > Gemmatimonadetes > Gemmatimonadales > Gemmatimonadaceae > JAQBQB01. Next base: position 3,867 of record DATLPC010000035.1, read on the forward strand.
GCAGCAGGGCGGGTGGGGGATCCACTGGAACGTGATCAATTGTACGATCGCGTTCATCGTGTTCATGATCGCCGCGTTCGCCGAGACGAACCGCGTGCCGTTCGACCTGCCCGAGGCGGAGTCGGAGCTCGTCGCCGGCTATCACGCCGAATACAGCGCGATGAAGTTCTCGATGTTCTTCATTGCCGAGTACGCGAACATCATGACGGCCAGCGCGCTGATGGCGACGCTGTTCTTCGGCGGCTGGGACATTCCCTTCACGATGTGGGATAACGTCGCCCCCCACACCTTCATCAAGACGCTGGTGACGTTCGCCGTCTTCTGGGTGAAGATTCTCTTCTTCGTCTTCGTGTTCATCTGGGTCCGCTGGACGCTGCCGCGCTTCCGCTACGACCAGCTCATGGCGCTCGGCTGGAAGTTCATGCTGCCGGTCGCGCTGGCGTATATCGTCGTCGTCGCCGGCGCGACGCTGATCCTCGAGTCGGCCGGCATTCACCCGGCGTCTTGGCAGTTCGCGTTGATCATGCTGGCGATCAACGTCGTGCTCGTGGCCGTCATGTTCGGCATCGTCGATCGCGGGCGACTGGTCAGTCCGGCCTATTCGCGGCTCGACAAGCGCAATCTCGACAAGCTGCGTCGCCTCGACGCCGCGCGGATGCGCCCGATTCCTTCCGAGGGAGGCGCAGACTAATGGCGATTGGCGTGAAGGTGCTGGAGCGACCGATCAAGCAGACGAGCTACGTGCGGGCGACGTTGAGCGGCATGGCCCTCACGCTCAAGCACATGCTCGACCCGGACAAGGTCACGATCCAGTATCCGGATCAGAAGTGGCCACTCTCGCCGCGCTGGCGCGGCACGCACCGCATGTTGACGAACGAGGAAGGGAAGGCGAAATGCGTCGCCTGCGGCCTGTGCCCGACCGTATGTCCCGCCAACTGCATCAAGCTGGTGCCTGGTGAAGACGAGAATGGGAACCGCTACCCGCTCGTGTTCGAGATCGACGAATTCCGCTGCATCTTCTGCGGATATTGCCAGGAAGTCTGCCCGGAAGAGGCGATCCACGTCGGACGGCACTACGAGAATTCGGAGTACAGCCGCGAAGGCTTCGTCTACGATCTGGAGCGCTTGATGGCGCAAACGCATCCGGTCTGCGAGATGTGGGACCCGGCCGACCCAAAGGGCGAGTGATGCAGACGGCGCAAACACTGTCGATGCCGCACGGAACGCTGCCGCTGCTCTACACGTTCCACTTTTATCTCTTTGGCCTGGTCGCCATCGTATCGGCGCTGCTCTTCGTGACGCGGAAGAGTCCCGTCGCCGCGGCGCTCTGGCTCGTGAATACGATGTTCTGTCTCGCCGCGCTCTACGTGATGCTCGACGCGCAGTTCATCGGCGCGATCCAGGTGCTGGTCTATGCCGGCGCGATCATGGTCGTGTTTCTCTTCGTGATCATGCTGCTCAACCTCGGCCACGGCGGCGTCGGCGACACGCGGGGATTGGGCTGGAAGCTGGCTGCCGGCGCGGTCGGCCTGGGGATTCTCGCCGAGATCTTTGCGCTCACCAAGACGCGGACCCCGATCACGCTGACGCTCCCGCAGGGGTTCACGGCGCAGGAGGTCGCGCGAACCGGCGCGATCGCTCCGATCGCCGCGCCGCTCTTCAACGAATACCTCCTCGCCTTCGAGGTCACGAGCATCCTATTGCTCGCGGCGGTCGTCGGCGCCGTGGTCCTCGGCAAACAACGCGGAGAGGAACATGCTCGCTGAGGCGCTCTTCTTCTCGGCCGTTCTCTTCGTCATCGGTGTGTTTGGAGTGTTGATTCGGCGCAACGCGATCATCGTGTTCATGTGCGTCGAGTTGATGCTCAACGCGGTGAACCTGAGCTTCATCGCGTTCGCCCAGCAGTTCGGCGTCGGCGGACAGGTGTTTGTCTTCTTCGTGATGACGGTGGCGGCGGCAGAGGCAGCCGTCGGACTGGCGATCATCATCGCGCTCTTCCGTCATCGTCAGACGGTCGACCTTCAGAACATCAACCTCCTGAAGGGCTGATGCTCCCTCTCCTTCAAGCGGCGGCGGCAAGCGCGCATCCACTCGACGGCACGGCCGCGCGCTGGCTGTGGGCCGTGCCGCTGCTTCCGCTCGCCGGGTTCGTCCTCAACGGCGCGCTGTCGATTCTTCCCGCGTATCATGCCGGCCCGGCCGATCCCGGACTGTCGCATGGCGACGGCCACGAGGCCGTCCACGGCGAGCCGCACGACCCCGACTCGGCGGGCGCGCACGCGGAAGATCATCATGTGACGCGCCATCGCTACGCGGGACTGGTCAGCATCATCGGACCGGGCGTGCTGATGGTGTCCTTCCTGCTCTCGGCGATGATCTTCTTCGCCATGCGCGGGGCGGGCGGCGGCGCGATCACCGAGCCGTTCATCCAACGCTACTTCTCCTGGATGCCGGTCGGCGATCTCAAGATCGACGCCGCCTTCCAGCTCGATCAGCTCTCGATGGTAATGACGCTCGTCGTCACCGGCGTCGGAATGCTGATCCACATCTTCAGCGTCGGATACATGCAGGATGATCCGGGATATCCGCGCTACTTCTCGTATTTGAACCTGTTCGTCTTCTTCATGCTGCTGCTCGTCCTGGGCGGCAACTACCCGCTGCTGTTCATCGGGTGGGAAGGCGTCGGCCTTTGCTCGTATCTGCTCATCGGCTTCTGGTTCAGCGAAAAGGCCAACGCCGACGCCGGCAAGAAGGCGTTCATCGTCAACCGCATCGGCGACTTCGGATTCCTGATCGCGATGTTCCTCATGTTCGCGAACATCGGGACGCTCGATTTCACCGGCGTGCGGACCGCGGCCGAATCGTTGCCGGTGGGCGGAGCCCTGGTGACGACGATCTGTCTCTTCCTGTTTCTCGGCTGTGCAGGGAAGAGTGCGCAGATCCCGCTCTACGTCTGGCTGCCCGACGCCATGGCCGGTCCGACGCCGGTCTCGGCGCTCATCCACGCGGCGACAATGGTCACTGCCGGCGTGTACCTCGTGGCCCGCAGCAGCTTCCTCTTCTCGCACGCGCCGGTCGCGCAGCTCGTCGTCGTATTGGTTGGCGCGGTGACGGCGATCTTCTCGGCGTCGATCGGCCTCAAGCAGTGGGACATCAAGAAGGTCCTCGCCTATTCGACGGTCTCGCAGCTCGGCTACATGTTCATCGGCGTCGGGTCCGGGGCGTACGTCGCGGGGGTATTCCATCTCGTGACGCACGCCTTCTTCAAGGCGCTCTTGTTCCTCGGCTCGGGCTCGGTGATCTACGCGATGCACGCCGCGTATCACCACACCCACAACCACGACGACGCGCAGGACATGCGCAACATGGGTGGGCTGCGGCAATACATGCCGATCACGTTTATCCTGATGTGGATCGCGACGCTGGCGATCGCCGGCATTCCGCCGCTCTCGGGATTCTTCTCGAAGGACGAGATTCTCGGCTCACTCTTCGCGCGGGCCGAGCATTCGACGCTGGCGAGCGCACACCTGTTCGGTGTGCCCGGGAATGTCTGGCTTTACCTCTCGTGGGCGCTCGGCCTCGCCGCCGCTTTCATGACGGCGACGTACATGACGCGGATGATGCTCTACACCTTCCACGGCCCCAATCGCACGGGCGACGCTGAGCGGTCGCATCTGCATGAAGCGCCGTGGGTGATGACCGGGCCGCTCGTCGTGCTCGGCGTGCTCGCCGCGTTCGGCGGTTGGCTCAACCTCCCCGAGTTGATACCGATCGGGAAGGTGGGCATCCTCGACCACTGGCTCGAGCCCGTCGTCGGCGAATCGACCAAGTTCGTCGTCGCCGGCGCCCCGGAAGCGTCGCCAGGATTGGAATACGGCCTCATTGCGCTCGCCGTCCTGATCGCGGTCGCCGGTATTACCACGGCGATGCTGAGACTCAAGCCGGCGACGCTCGTGCCGAAGCGTGAAGCGGTGCCCGAAGAAGGCTTCGAGAAGGTGCTGCTCAACAAGTACTACGTCGATGAGATCTATGACGAGACGATCGTGAAGCCCGTCGTCGGCGTATCGCGCGGCGTCCTGTGGCGCGGAGTCGACGCCGGCTTGATCGACGGTCTCGGCGTGAACGGTACCGCCTACCTCACGCGCTTCGTTGGATGGGTCGGTTCCCAGCTCCAGTCGGGTCAGCTCGGTACGTACGCGTGGGTGCTGGCACTCGGTGTCCTCGCCGTTCTCGGCGCATTCGGCCTTCGGTAACGGCGGATCAACGACATGAACGCGTTTCTCGCTTCGATCGGATACCAGCGCTGGATCCTGCCGGTACTTCTGATCATTCCGCTCGCCGGCGCGGCCGTGATCTGGTTCCAGGGCGCCCGCGGCGAACGAGCCGCCGACGGCGACGAGGTCGTGAATGGCACGGCGTCGAGCCCACGCGGCATCGCGCTGCTGACCTTCGCCATCGAGTTCGTCGTCTCAGTCGGACTCTGGTGGAGCTTCGACCCATCGAATGCCGCGTGGCAGTCGGTGGTCGACACGCCATGGATTCCGTCCTGGGGTGTGCGGTTCACACTCGGTGTGGACGGCATCGCGGTCATGATGATTCTGCTCACGACGTTCATCATGCTGCTCGCCGTGGGTGGAAGCTGGACGAGCATCCGCGCGCGCACGCACGCCTACTATGCACTGCTGCTCGTCCTCACGACCGGCATGCTCGGCGTGTTCATGGCGCTCGATCTCTTCCTGTTCTACGTGATGTGGGAAGTGATGCTCGTGCCGATGTATTTCATCGTCGGCATCTGGGGCGGCGACCGGCGCATCTACGCCAGTATCAAGTTCTTCTTGTACACGATGGTCGGCTCGATGCTGATGCTCGCCGCGATCGTGTATCTCGGCTATTCGGCCCGGAACCCCATGACCGGGACGCCGGTCTTCAATTACGACTACGTGCTCCAGAACGCGGCGCTGACATCGACGGCGGCGAAATGGCTCTTCGGCGGCTTCTTCCTCGCATTCGCGGTGAAGGTGCCGATGTTCCCGTTCCACACCTGGCTGCCTGACGCGCACGTCGAAGCGCCGACGGCCGGCTCGGTGGTCCTGGCGAGCATCATGCTGAAGCTCGGCACCTTCGGGTTCTTGCGTCTTGCCGTGCCGCTCTTCCCGTCGGCGGCGATGAGCCCGACGATCCGCTCGATCATCCTCGGTCTCGCCGTCGTCGGCATCGTCTACGGCGCGCTCGTGTCGCTCGTCCAGCCTGATTTCAAGAAGCTCGTCGCGTACTCGTCGGTGAGTCACCTCGGCTTCGTGATGCTCGGCATCTTCGCGCTCACCGTGCAAAGCGTGCAGGGCGCGTTGATGGTCATGATCAATCACGGCATCTCGACGGGCGCGCTGTTCTTCCTCATCGGCATGATCTACGAGCGCCGCCACACGCGGCTCATCGAGTCGTACGGCGGCATCGCGCGTGTCGTTCCCCTGTTCGCCGCGATGCTCACGATCGTCACCTTCAGCAGCATCGGTGTGCCGGGGACGAATGGCTTTGTCGGCGAGTTCCTCGTGCTCATCGGCGCGTTCCGCACGGAGCCCGTGCTCGCGCTGATCGCCACGACCGCCGTCATCATATCCGCCGCCTATCTGCTGTGGGCTATTCAACGCATCCTCTTCAATCCGCTCGACAAAGCGGAGAATGAGCACATTCCGGATCTCAATCGCCGGGAGCTGGCCATCATGATCCCGCTCGTCGCGGCGATCGTCTGGCTCGGCGTCTACCCGGCGCCCGTGCTTCGCCGCATGCAGACCGCCGCCGAGCGGTTCGTGACGTACGTTGACGCGCGCCGCGACGTCCGTCTTCCGGAGATCGCCGATGGAGGAGGGAACCGATGATCACCAATCTCGATCTTTCGGTTCCCGCCCAGCTCACGCTGGCGCTCGTCCCTGACCTCGTGCTCATGGGCGGTGGCATGCTGCTGCTCATTTGGGCCGCGCTTCGTCCGGAGAGCGATCGGCACCAGCGGGCAGTGGGCATGGCGAGCATCGTGCTCGCCGGCGTCACCATCCTGTTATGTCTCGCCTGGAGCAGCCGCTATACCGCGGGCGCGGGTCCGATCGCGATCGATAATTTCCGCTGGTTCGTCGACGTCGTCGTGTTGCTCGGGACGGTGTTCGCGATCGCGCTGAGCATGGACGACAACATGCGATCGGGCATCACCGCCGCCGAATCGCATGTACTGATCCTGCTTGCCTCATCGGGCATGATGTTGCTCGCCGCGGCGCGCGATCTGATGATCGTGTTCCTCGGCGTCGAACTGATGTCGATCTCCGTGTACGCCCTCGCCGGAATCAACCGGCGCAGCGCCCGGTCGGCCGAGGGCGCGCTCAAGTACTTCCTCCTCGGCGCGTTTTCGACGGCGTTCCTGCTCTATGGCATCGCGTTGGTCTACGGCGCGACGGGCTCGACGAACCTGGCCGTCATCGCCGGCCGGACGACCATGTACAACCTGGCGTCGAGTCCGCTGCTCCTTGTCGGGATCGCGTTGCTCCTGATCGGCTTCGGCTTCAAGGTCGCGACGGTTCCGTTCCACATGTGGGCGCCCGATGTCTACGACGGCGCTCCGTCGCCGATCACGGCGTACATGGCGGCGACGGTGAAGGCGGCGGCATTCGCCGCGTTCATCCGGGTGTGGCTCGAGGCCTTCCCGTTCAGCGCCTCGATGTGGCGTCCAGCGCTCGGCGGGATAGCGATCGCGACGATGGTCATCGGGAACGCGATCGGCATCGTCCAGAGAAATCTCAAACGGCTCCTCGCTTACTCGAGTATCGGCCACGCCGGGTACCTGCTCGTCGCGATCGCGGCGGGCACAGTCCAAGGCTCGTCCGCGATGCTCTTCTATCTGTTCATCTACACGCTGGCCACGTTCGGCGCGTTCGCGGTCGTCGTGACGCTGACGCGCGAGAACCAGGGCGCCGTGATGCTCGACGAGCTGTCCGGTCTCTGGCGCGTTCGCCCCTGGCTGGCGTTCGCGATGGCCGTGCTGATGTTGGCGCTGATGGGCTTCCCGATCTTCGGCGGCGCCGGATTCTACGCCAAGTGGTACGTACTCCAAGCCGCGCTCAATGCGCCGGTCAGGCAGACGACGCTCGCCGTCGTCCTCGTCCTCACGACGGTGATCTCGGCGGGGTATTACCTGTACGTCGTCATGCTGATGTTCATGCGGCCGCGGCCCGAGGGACTTCCCGCGCCGGAGCAAGCGGGCGGTCTAACGCGCGTGGTGCTGAATGTCACCGTTGCGTTGCTTCTCATCTTCGGGTTCGTTCCGGAACGTGCCATCGAGGTCGCGCGGAGTGGTCAACCGGTGTTTGGGCCCGCTGCCGGTACAACCGCATCGACGCTTCCAAATGTGATCGACTTCGGTGCGCCACGCTCACCGCCGGAACGTGTGGTTTTCGTCAAGGGACCGCCTCAGGTTAAATACGACAGCGCCGTCGCCCGCTGATCTACCGGGGCCGCGACGCGGCCCCGTTTTCATTCAGACTGTTGAATCGCATGACAATCGCCGCAGGAATTTTCCGGCAGTACGACATTCGAGGGATCGTCGGCAAGGATCTCACCGAGGAGGCGGCCCGCGGCATTGGCCGAGCGTACGCGCGGAACCTCGCCGAGCGCGAAATCAGCGGCGCGGTCGTCGTCAGCCGCGACAATCGGCCGAGCGGTCCAGCGTTGCGTGACGCGTTGGTCGACGGACTGACCGGCGCCGGCGTCGACGTGATCGATGCCGGCGTCGTGCCCACGCCGCTCAACTATTGGGCGCTGCATCACCTCCCGGTCGTCGGCGGCATTCAGATCACGGGCTCGCACAATCCGCCGGAGTACAACGGTTTCAAGTTGTCGCGCGGCTCGGCGTCGATGCACGGCGAGGAGATCCAGCATCTCTATGCGCTCATACAAAGCACCGCGCAGCCGGCGAGCCGACGGGGCTCGGTCCGCGAAGAGGCGATCATCGATCGATACATCGACGACGTCGTGGGGCGCGTCGGACGCCTCTCACGCCCGATCCGCGCGGTGTATGATTGCGGTAACGGGGCCGGAGCGCTTGTTGCGCCGCGGTTGTTCGAGAAGCTCGGTCTTCAGGGCCGCGGGCTGTTCTGCGAAAGCGACGGAACCTTCCCGAATCATCACCCCGATCCGACCGTCCCCGAGAATCTCGAGGACCTGATCGCCGCCGTGCGCGCGGACAACGCGGAGATCGGCATCGCCTTCGACGGCGACGCGGACCGCATCGGCGTCGTGGACGGCAACGGCGAGATCGTTTGGGGCGATCGCATTCTCATCCTGTACGCGCGCGACGTCCTCGAGCGCACCGGACGCGGCCAGCCGATCATCTTCGACGTGAAATGCTCGCAGGCGCTCCCGATGGCGGTCGAGCAAGCGGGTGGCAAGCCGGTCATGTGGAAGACCGGCCATTCGCTCATCAAGGACAAGATGCGCGAGATGCACGCGCCGATCGCCGGCGAGATGTCCGGGCACATGTTCTTCAGCGAAGGCTTCTACGGACACGACGACGCGATGTACGGCGCCGCGCGTCTCCTTCGCATTCTCGCCGATTCGGGGCGCACCGTTGCGCAGGCTCTGGCCGACGTGCCGCCGTTCGTGTCCACTCCAGAGCTCCGCATCGACGTTCCGGAGGAGCTCAAGTTCGGGCTCGTCGAGAAAGCGGTGAAGTATTTCCGTGGTCGGTACGACGTCATCGACGTCGACGGCGTCCGCGTGTTGTTCGGCGACGGCTGGGGACTCATCCGCGCCTCGAACACGCAGCCCGTCATCGTTGCACGCTACGAGGCGCAGACCCCCGAGCGGCTGGCCGCGATTCGCGGCGAGATGGAGGGTTGGTTGCGCTCGCAAGGCGTTCGAGTGTGAGATGACGTCGCGGCGGTGGCTCATGGTCGTCCTCGGGGCTGCCGCGGTGCTCCTCATCGCCGGTCGCGCGCTCGCGGGCGCGTACGCCGACTACCTCTGGTACGAGTCGCTCGGCGCCGTAGCGCTCTGGCGGCTACGCGCCAAGCAAACGATGCTGCTCGAGCTTGGCTCCGCGCTCGGAGCAGGGCTTTTCGCCTTCGCGAATCTCTACGCCGTTCGCCAGTCGGTCGTGCAGCTCGTCTTCCCGCGCCGCGTCGGCGATATCGAGATCGGCGAAGAAGTGTCCGGACGGTATCTGATCGGCGCGACGGTCGGGCTGTCCGCGCTGCTCGGCGTCGTGCTGACACTCCCGCAGGATTCGTGGACGACGTTCTTCCTCGCGCACGCTGGACGACCGTTTCAGGAAACCGATCCGTATTTCTCCACGGACCTCGGCTTCTTCGTCTACTGGCTGCCGTTCGAGAACCTGCTCTGGAACTGGGCGTTCATCGCCGTCATCGTCGTCGCCGCGGCGGTCGTCTTGTTGTACGCGTTGACGCCGAGCTTGAAATGGGAGCGGCGACGCTTCGAGGCATCGGGATACGTGAAGCGACATCTCACCGTGCTCGCCGGCGTCATTCTGCTCATGGCAGCATGGAGCTTTCGCCTCGACATGTACTCGCTGCTCGCCGGCGGCACCGGCGCCGAGGCCGCGTTCAGCTACGTCGACCATCGCGTCGGCATTCCCGGCGATCTTCTGTTGTCGGTCGCCACCTTGGGCGCCGGTCTCATCGTGCTGTGGGCCGGCTTCGCTGGACAATTCCGTCTCGCCGGCATCGCGACGTTGAGCGTCATCGTGCTCGCGCTCGTCGTTCGCGAAGCCGCTCCGCTGATCGCCGAGCATAGCGGATCGGACAGTGAGCGTACCCTTCGCGAGCTCCCGTACGTTGCCACGCGAGCCGCGTACACCCGTCGAGCGTTCGGTGTCGCCAATATTCCGAGCGCTGACAGCTCGGTCGCGTATCCATCGCTCACCGCTGCGATGCCCTGGGTACCGATCTGGGATCCGTCGGCCCTGGCCCGTGCCATCGACGCCGGACGCACCGGCGACGACCAAACTTCGCTGACGGGTTGGCGGGTTGTGCCGAGCGAGATCGTCGCCGACATCGTCGGTGCACCTCCGCCGGGAGCATCGGCGAGGGCGCCGTGGACGGTCGCTCGCATTCGCGCCGCGGAGGCCGACGAGCGCGGAGCGCCGGTACGACTGAACGGTCCCAACGCGACGGCGACCGACGACATACCGCTCGAAGCGCCGATCGTGTTTCCCGGAGCGCGCACGCCGGCGGTCGTCGCCGATTCTCTGACGCGAACGACCGGCACGCCTCTGGCCTCATTCGCGACGCGGCTCGCCACCGCCTGGTCGATGCAAGACTTTCATCTGCTCGGCGGCGACCTGGCGCAACCCAAGCCGACCCTCATTGCGCATCGCGACGTTCGCGAGCGCGTCGCCCGCTGCGCGCCGTTTTTCGCCGTGGGTGGGCGCGTCCAGCCACTGCTGCACGAAGACACGTTGTACTGGGGCGTCGATCTCTATAGCGCGTCGGAGACGTACCCGCTGAGTTGGCACCTCTTGGCTATGGGGCAAGAGCGCGGCTACCTGCGTCATGCCGCGGTCGCCGTGGTTCAGGCAGCGACCGGTGAAGTGACAATCGTTCCCGATTCGACGCTCGATCCGATCGCCGATACCTGGGTGCGCGTTCTGCCCGGGTTGTTCGGAACCTGGACCGGGCTGCCGCAGGGACTGCGCACCCTGTTCGCGCCGCCCGCCGACGGCCTGTACGCGCAAGCTGCCGCATTCGGACGATATGGTCGCACCACCGACAATGACCCGCCGCGACACGTTCCGATTCTCATGGGGGCGGACACCCTCGCCGGCGGCGACGACTTGCCGCTCGTACTCCCGGGTTCGAACGTCGCCGCACTGACGCTCCCGCTCCTCGACGAGCAGGACCGTCTTCGCGGATTGCTCATCGGCAGTGGGGGAGCGACGGGTCGCCTCGCGTGGTATCGGCTGCCCGCGTTGGGACCACGGTGGAGCGGGGTGCTCGACCGTCTTCGTTCGCTCGACAGCGCCGGCAGCGCCGCGCGAGAAGGGCCGCTCGCGCATGGACGAGTGCGCGCGGTCCCGGTCCGCGCAGGCGTCGCATTCATTCAACCGACCTATCGCTGGCGCGCCCAAAGCGTCCCGTCGATCAATCGCCTCGCGCTCCTTTCGGGCGACACGACGCGCTCGGTCGTGCCGCCATTTACGACAGGCAATCACGCGGCGTCGCCGTCCACCGTCGCCGAACCGAAGGCGTCGGCGGCCGCGCTCTACAATGCGATGCGCGACGCCCTGCGTCGTGGGGACTGGACCGCTTTCGGCCGGGCGTTCGAGGCCCTCGGTCGATTGCTCGGGCAACCGCCGAAGCCGTGACGACGCAGCCCGTCACCTCGCCGGGAAAGCGCGTCGCCGTCATTGCCCTCGGCGGCAACGCGCTCGCGCCCGCGGGCGCCTCGCCGACGGTCTATGACCAGTTCCGCCACGCGAGACAGAGCTTGGGCCCGATCGTCGAGCTCGTTCGTGCCGGGTGGAACGTCTGCGTCGTGCACGGCAACGGCCCGCAAGTGGGAGACGAGCTCGTTCGCAATGAAGTCGCGCGCGAACAGGCCAGTCCATTGCCGTTGGGCGTTCTCGTCGCCGCGACCGCGGGATGGATCGGCTACATGATCCAGCAGTCGTTGGAGAACGCTCTCGTGCGCGCCGGCATGACCCGTGACGTCGCCACGGTCATCACTCAGGTGCAGGTCGATCCGTCGGATCCGGCAATGCGGAAACCGACGAAGTTCATCGGCCGCCCGATGACGCCTGAACGCGCGGCGGAGATGAAGATCGAGGGCCACATCGTAAAAAAGGACGGACATGGTAACTTGCGACGCGTCGTCGGTAGTCCGGCGCCGCAAGCGATCTGTGAGCTACCGGTGATCCGGGCACTCATGGATGCCGGCGTGATCGTGGTCGCGTGCGGTGGTGGCGGTGCGCCGGTCTATCGGCATCCGACGCTGGGTTGGGAAGGGATCGACGCGGTGGTCGACAAAGACCTCGCGGCGGCAGTGTTGGCGCGGGACCTCGGCGCCGAGCTGTTGTTGATCCTCACCGACGTCGACGCGGTGTACGCGGATTGGGGAACGCCCAATCAACGTCCACTGACGCGGCTGACGATCGACGACGCGCTCGAGATGGATCGCAACAAGGCTTTTGGTGAAGGCAGCATGGCCCCGAAAATTCGGGCGGCAATCGATTTTGTCCGGCGCACGAATGGCCGGGCGATCATTACCTCGCTGGACAGTGGACAGATGGCCGTCCATGGCGAGGCGGGAACGACGATAACGGCAATGGAGACCGCGTGAACATTCACGAGTATCAAGCGAAGGAGTTGCTGCGGAACGAAGGGGTTCCGATTCCGCCGGGCGAAGTGGCGACCACCGCCGACGAGGCGGAGCGGATCGCTCGCCAATATGGCGGCACGGTGGTGGTCAAGGCGCAGGTGCACGCCGGCGGGCGCGGTAAGGCCGGCGGCGTGAAGCTCGCCAAGTCGTCGCATGAGGCGAAGGAGATCGCGAGCAAGATCCTCGGCATGCAGATCAAGGGACTGACGGTTCAGAAAGTGCTGATCACCCCGGCCGCCGACATCGCCAGTGAAGCGTACGTCGGCATCATTCTCGACCGCGCGTCGAAGAAGCCGGTCTTCATGGTGAGCCCCGCCGGCGGGATCGACATCGAGGAAGTCGCGGCGAAGACACCCGACAAGATTCTCAAGCTGCCAATCGACACGCGCTACGGGTTGCAGCCGTATCAGGCGATGCGCCTTGGCTTCTTTCTCTTCGACGACGTGAAGAAGGTTCGCGCCGCGGGGAAGATCATGCAGCAGCTGTATGCGGCGTTCATGGGCAACGGCTGCTCGTTGGCCGAGATCAATCCACTCGTCACGACGCCCGCCGGCGACGTCGTCGCCCTCGATGCCAAGATGGTCATCGACGACAACGAGCTCGATCGCCACGAGGAGATCGCCGCCTTGCGCGACGAGAGCGCCGAAGCGCCGAGCGAAGTAGAGGCCCGCAACGCCAACCTCACGTTCATCAAGCTCGACGGCGATGTCGGTTGCGTCGTGAACGGCGCCGGCCTCGCGATGGCCACGATGGACCTCGTGAAATACTACGGCGGCGAGCCGGCGAACTTCCTCGACATCGGCGGATCGTCGAATCCGGAGAAGGTCGTCAACGCGCTCCGGATCATCACCGCCGACAAGCAAGTGAAGGCGATCTTGTTCAACATCTTCGGCGGCATCACGCGCACCGACGACGTCGCGAACGGCATCGTGACGGCGACGAAACAAAATCCACTGACCGTACCCATCGTCATCCGCCTCACCGGCACCAACGAAGAAATCGCGATGAAGATTCTCAAGGACAACGGCTTCTCGGCGTCGTC